>JBMOET010000006.1:0-45549 GCA_049314595.1 Candidatus Planktophila sp.
CTCCGGGTGGGCGTTACCCACCACTTTGCTCTATGGAGTCCGGACTTTCCTCGGTACCTTACGGCAACGCGGTGATCCGGGCGACTCTTCTTGGGTTAAGGATACGGGTAATTGATATGTTCTTGTAATCCCTTTAAATATGGGCAAGAGTTCGCGAATGCACACGAGCCGAGAAGTCGTTTATTCCAGCACCGGGGGCGCAGCAGCCAGTCAGCCTTTGGCAGTAAGTGCTGCGATATCGATTCTTAAACAAGGTGGCTCATTTATAGATGCAGGTATAGCGCTGAGCGCAGTTATTAGCGTTGTCGAGCCCGGAGCATCACATCTTGGTGGTGATGCTTTTTTGATTACACATCATGCTGGGACAAAGGAAAATCTAGCTTTTAACGGAAGTGGCGAAGCACCACACGCAGCAACTCCTTCGGCATATGCCGACGGAATACCTCTGCACGGATATAAATCAGCCACGGTTCCAGGGTTAGTTTCAACATGGTTTGCCGCACATGAACGCTATGGAAAATTGTCGATGCAGCAGTTATTGGCTCCGGCGATTGAGTATGCCGAGAATGGTTTTGCGGCTACACCTGGTTTCGTAAAGCGCATTGCTGGGCATTTAACCATTGCACCGGATACCGAAATTTTTAAAGCAATGGGAATAGATCCAGCGGTAAAAGTTGGAGAGATTGTTATACAAAAAGATTTAGCCCAATCTCTTCGATTAATTGCAGAGCAAGGCCGCAGCGCTTTTTATCAAGGCGAAATTGCTCAAAAACTTATAGCTGGCTCAGATAACTGGTTTAACCAAAATGATTTAGATTCGCATACAACTCGCGTTCTTGATCCCCTTGCTGTGAAATACCGTGGAGCCACTGTTTTTGGTCAGCCGCCACCTAGTCAGGGAATGATTTTGTTAGAAGAGTTACTCCTGTGCGAACGCTTTGACATGTCAGCTCTTGATGAGGCCAATCGTATTCACGTTGGCGTAGAGTCTAAGAAAATAGGCTTTGCGGATAGGAATCTGACGCTAGCTGATCCAGAGTTTTTACAAGTAAATGTAGAGAAAATTCTGTCTAAAGAAAATATAGATGTTAGAAGTCCACAGATCGACTTGAATAAAGCTAATAATGAACGTACTAAGTCCCAAGAAGGTAGCGATACAACGTATTTCTTAGTTGTAGATAATGAAGGCAATGCGGTTTCTTGGATTCAATCGGTCTTTCATGGTTTTGGAAGCTCATGGGTCATCCCTGGTACTGGAATCGTGCTCAATAACCGCCTTACTGGTTTTTCACTTCACCCTCAATCTCCAAATATCATCGCACCAGGAAAGCGTCCTGCGCACACATTGAATGCGTGGACGGCTACACGTGCAGACGGTTCACTCTATTTAGTCGGTGGGACGCCTGGGGCAAATATCCAAGTTCAAACTAACTTGCAGTTGATTCTTAACGTGATTGATCTGAAGATGAATGTGCAGGAGGCGATTGAAGCACCGCGCTGGCAGCACTTAAGTATCCCCGGCCAAAGCTCCCTTGAAGAATTAGGTGATGGTGTACTTGAAATAGAAGATCGGGTGCCAACCTCATTGATAGATGCACTTAGATCAAAGGGCCATGATGTACAAATAATTGGTGCTTGGGCACATGGTTCTTCCGTTCAAATGCTAGAAGTTCTAGACAATGGAACGTATGCCTTTGGTTCAGATCCGCGGTGTGATGGCCTTGCAGCTGGAATTTAGATAATAGAACAAAGCGTGAACAACCTCTACGATAAGGGCATGTCTTCACTGCCCCATGATCCCAAGTGGGCGCGCGCCAATACTTTGTTTTCGCCAAATACCAATAATGCCGATTTCGCTTTAATCGGTGTGCCGGCACATGAAAGCTCGATTTCACTCAACAACGCTCACTTAACCCCAGCCGCAATTAGAGAAGCACTGGCCCGATACTCGACATTTTCAACTTCAGCCGACATCGACTTAGGGGGTACATCCTTTATTGATTTAGGAGATGTGCAATCCCCCGATGGCGATCAAGGTCGTGATCGCGTAAAAACTGCTGTTGAAAGCCTGCTGAGTAAGCATAAATTAGTCGTTGCCCTGGGCGGAGATAACTCCATTACATATTCTGTGGCATCTAGTTTGTGGCCAGATTTATCTAACGTTGGCTTGATTACCTTTGATGCACACCATGATTTACGCGATGGTCATAGCAATGGGTCGCCTGTATGGGAACTCATTCAAGCTGGGATACCTGGCAAAAGCATTGTGCAGATTGGTATCGCTGACTTTGCAAATAGCGCCGAATACAGTGCGCGTGCAAAGGAGCACGGCATCACCGTTATATCTCGTGCAGATTTACGGACCCGTTCGATTGCCGATGTAGTAAAACAAGCTCTCGATATTGCAGGAGCTGGTGGACGTGAAATTTACGTTGATTTAGATGTCGATGTCTGCGATCGCAGCGTTGTGCCGGCATGCCCAGCGGCGATGCCAGGTGGAATATCTGCTGATGAATTACGACAAGGTGCATTCTTGCTTGCAGCCGATGAGCGGGTGCGTGCTATGGATATAACTGAGATTGACGCCTCAATTGATACCGCAGATCAGCGCACAGTTCGCCTTGCTGCTTTGCTAGTTTTGGAAGCAGCGGCGGGCTTAGCCTCTAGATAAGTTTTGAAATAACTTCTCTAGCTGCACTAAGAACAGCACCTGAATTAATGAGTGTTGTTGCAGCCTCAAGCTCTGGAGACAAGAAGCGATCTGGCCCAACACCCGGAACTGTTTTTCGCAGTTCTGCAATAACACGCGCCGTCGCCGGTGAAGGCGTTAGACCTTCACGAAACTCAATTGCTCTAGCAGAGGTCACTAATTCAATAGCCAAGATACGGCTTAGGTTTTCAACGACTTTGCGAAGCTTGCGTGCGGCCGACCAACCCATTGAGACGTGATCTTCTTGCATGGCAGATGATGGAATCGAATCAACGCTGGCAGGGGTAGATAAACGCTTATTTTCACTGACTAAGCCCGCCTGTGTGTATTGCGCGATCATCAAACCAGAGTCAACTCCAGGGTCGTGGGCTAAAAATGGGGGAAGTCCGGCAGATCTGTGTTGATCAAGTGCGCGATCGGTTCGGCGTTCTGCCATCGACCCCAGATCAGTTGCAGCGATTGCAAGAAAATCTAGAACATAACCAACTGGCGCCCCATGAAAGTTTCCATTTGATTCGACGCGACCATCGGGCATCACAACGGGGTTATCGATCGAGCTTGCTAGCTCGCGCGCAGCGATAGTTGAGGCATGTGCAATGGTGTCGCGGACTGCGCCATTGACTTGTGGTGCACAACGCAAAGAGTATGCATCTTGTACGCGTGAATCATTTTCTAAATGAGATGCAACGATTCCTGAGTTCTGAAGCATTGCAAAGATATTTGCGGCACTTATTGCTTGTCCGATTTGTGGGCGCAGTGGTGCATGAAGATCTGGGGCAAAGACGCGATCAGTACCAAGTAGACCTTCAATGCTCATCGCCGTAGTTATATCGGCCACGGCGCACAAATGTTCAAGATCAGCACATGCCATAATCAACATACCGAGCATTCCATCGGTGCCATTTATAAGCGCAAGACCCTCTTTAGCTTCAAGTTCAATCGGTGCGATTCCTGCAGCATCTAAGGCTTGCATCGTTGGCATTTCAATACCATTCGCATCATGGACTCGACCTTCACCCATCAATGCAAGTGCGCAATGGGACAGCGGTGCTAAGTCGCCGCTACATCCAAGTGAACCAAACTCTGGAACTACAGGGGTAATTCCTTTATTGAGGAACTCAACATATGTTTGTGCCAGAGCAACACGTACTCCAGTACGTCCCGATGCCATTGTGCGCAGGCGCAAGAACATCAACGCCCGCACTACTTCGCGCTCAATTGCCGGACCAACTCCTGCGGCATGAGACCTGATTAAAGACTTCTGAAGCTGCACCCGATCTTCTATATCAATATGGCGATTAGCTAAGGCCCCAAAGCCCGTCGATACGCCATACACCGGTACTCCGCCTGCGGCATAGCCTTCAATATATTTTCTTGAAGCATTCATAGCATCGATAGCGACCTCTGAAAGTTTTACATGTGCGCCATGGCGTGCAACATCAATGACATCGGCGAAAGTGGTTCCCGACGTTGATAACGCAATAGTTTTAGATGAGCTGGAGGCCATTGTGCCAAACCTGTTCTACTAAGTTAACACCGGGGCGATATGCCAAGTGAATATACGAGGGAGCGTTCAGTATTTGAAAATCAGCGCGAGCACCCTCAACTAGTTGACCAATGTCATCACGACGCAGAGCTTTAGCTCCACCCATTGTTGCCGACCATACGGCTTGCTCTGGTGAAAAATGCATTTCACGCACTGCCATCGCAATAATAAATGCCATGCTGGTTGTGTATGACGATCCCGGATTGCAGTCCGATGCCAAAGCAACGGTGATGCTGGCCTCCAATAGTGGACGAACATCCGGGTAGGCAGACCTGGTTGAAAACTCTGCTCCAGGTAATAACGTCGCAACGGTTTTAGAGGTTGATAACGCTTCGATGTCGGCCTCACTAAGGTGAGATACATGATCAACTGATGCAGCATCTAGTTCGACGCCTAGCATTACACCTTGGCCTTCTTGTAATTGATTGGCATGAATGCGGGGCAATAGACCTAGAGCGATTCCAGCTTTTAAGATTCGTCGAGCATCATCGACGGCAAAGGCACCTTTGTCGCAGAAAACATCTATCCACTTGGCATATGGTGCAGAAGCTTCCAGCATTTCACCGCACACTAAATCAACATAATCTTTGGGCGAATCCTTGTATTCGACAGGTACAACATGGGCACCTAAGAAGGTTGTTTCATCAGTGATCTGACTGGCAATTTCAAGGCAGCGACGCTCATCGTGGACCGATAAACCGTAGCCGGACTTGATTTCAAGGGTCGTTGTTCCGCCGGAGTGAGCCTCAGCCGCTAAGAATTTAGCATGGGCAAGAAGTAATTCATCACTGGCTTTGCGGGTCTTTTCGACGGTAGATGCAATCCCACCGGCCGTATAACTCTCCCCCAACATGCGCGCCCGGAACTCATTGCTGCGATCTCCAGCAAAGATCATGTGTGTATGACTATCTACATAACCCGGTAGCACGCACATACCTTCGGCATCGATACTTGTTTTGATGTGCTTTGTTGGTGCCTGCGAATTTGGCCCTGCCCAAGCAATAACGCCATCTTCAATCAGCAGAGCTGCCTCTTTGATTAAACCTAACTTTGTCCCATCATGGCTTGGGTCATTTGTAACTAGCTGACCAATGTTGGTAATTAAGGTACTTGTCATGATCTATTCAATGTCTAACATTGGGACATGGACATGACGCTCTTTAGCAGTATCAATTGCCAAGTCATATCCAGCATCGGCATGACGAATAACTCCCATGCCCGGATCATTAGTTAATACTCGCGCTAATTTTTGCCCAGCTAACTTTGTTCCGTCGGCAACTGATACCTGACCTGCGTGAATCGAACGTCCCATGCCAACTCCACCACCGTGGTGAATAGAGACCCATGATGCACCCGATGAAATATTGACCATGGCATTTAAAAGCGGCCAATCGGCGATGGCATCTGAACCATCGATCATCGCTTCGGTTTCGCGATACGGTGATGCAACTGATCCACAATCCAAATGATCGCGACCAATAACAATTGGCGCAGAGACTTCACCGCGGGCAACTAAATCATTAAATGCCAGGCCTGCCTTATCGCGTTCGCCATACCCCAACCAACAGATACGCGCAGGCAGACCTTGAAAGGCGACTTTTTCTTGTGCCATCGTTATCCAGCGATGCAGACCTTCATTTTCTGGGAATAAATCAAGCACGGCCTTATCGGTGCGATAAATATCTTTGGGATCTCCAGAGAGTGCCACCCAGCGAAATGGACCTTTTCCTTCACAAAACAGTGGGCGAATATAGGCCGGAACAAAGCCTGGGAAGGCAAAGGCACGTGAATAACCGCCTTGGCGGGCTTCATCGCGAATCGAATTTCCGTAATCAAATACTTCAGAGCCTTTATCCATAAAGCCCACCATGGCCTCAACGTGTTTAGCCATCGATGCTTTAGAGCGCGCAGTGAAATCTTCGGGATCATCTTTGGCCAATTGCGCGGCGGAATGAACATCAACACCGATTGGAATATATGACAATGGATCATGTGCCGATGTCTGATCAGTAACGATATCGATAGGAACATCCATTGATAGAAGTTGCGGAAAGAGTTCAGCAGCATTGCCAACTAAACCAACTGAGAGCGGCAAGCCTAGAGATTTAGCTTTTAATACGCGCTCGATTGCATCATCCACACCATCGGCAATCTCATCCAAATACCTAGTCTCGATTCGTTTTTCTAATCGTGACTTATCGACATCAACAATAAGACAGACGCCACCATTCATTGTCACCGCTAGAGGTTGAGCACCGCCCATGCCTCCACAGCCGCCGGTTAAAGTCAGCGTTCCTTGCAGCGTGCCATTGAAACGTTTTTGTGCAACTGCGGCAAATGTTTCATACGTACCCTGTAAAATTCCTTGAGTGCCAATATAGATCCATGAACCGGCAGTCATTTGGCCGTACATCGTTAATCCTAAATGCTCTAAACGACGAAACTCTGGCCAATTTGCCCAATCTCCAACTAGGTTAGAGTTTGCAATCAAAACCCGTGGCGCCCACTCATGTGTTTGAAAGACACCGACAGGTTTTCCGGATTGAACTAAAAGAGTCTCATCATCTTTTAAGCTCGTTAAACTTTTAACAATTGCATCAAAAGATGGCCAGTTACGGGCAGCCTTTCCTGTACCTCCATATACAACTAAGTTATCTGGGTGTTCGGCTACGGCAGGATCTAAATTGTTATGTAGCATTCGAATCGCCGCTTCTTGCGCCCAGCCCTTGGCAGTTAAATTGGAGCCAGTAGCGGCATGCAAAATACGTGAAGTCATGCGGGTAAGACTATCGGGAGGCGATATTTATCGAAAGAACGTTCATGTTCTGCTATTCAGGAAAATGGCAGGCAACTTGTGAATTGCCTATCTGTAACAGCTCCGGCACTTCGCTGCGGCATTTCTCGGTAGCTTTCCAGCAGCGAGTGTTAAACACACAACCCGATGGCGGATTAACTGGGCTTGGTAGATCTCCAGACAAAATGATTCGCTCTCGGGTCTTCTCGGTTCGTGGATCAGGTTGTGGAACCGCAGATAACAGCGCCTTTGTATATGGGTGGTGTGGATTTGCATAGAGTGCGTTGGTCTCACCGATCTCCATGATCTTACCTAGATACATCACTGCTACACGATCTGAAATGTGTTGAACAACAGATAAGTTGTGAGCGATAAAGACCATGCTGATGCCGTCTTGCTCTTGCAAATCTTCAAGCAGATTGATTACTTGGGCTTGAATCGAAACATCTAAGGCACTGACTGGCTCATCGGCGATGATAAATCGGGGTTTTAATGCGATTGCCCGCGCAATTCCGATGCGCTGTCGTTGTCCGCCAGAGAACTCGTGTGGGTAACGGTTGTAGTGCTCAGGGTTTAAACCAACTCGCTCCATTAAAGATTGCACTGCCGTCTTTAATCCCTCTTTCGGTTCAATACCTTGGATTTCAAATGGAGCCGCAATGATCTTTCCGATTGTCTGACGAGGATTCAACGCTGTGTATGGATCTTGAAAAATAATCTGCATTTGAGAACGAAGCGGGCGCATCGCACCTGATTTAAATGTGGTGATGTCTTGACCTTCAAAGATGAGTTTGCCCGAAGTTGGTTCAATGAGTTTTAAAATACTTCGCCCAGCGGTTGTCTTTCCACAGCCAGATTCGCCCACCAATCCAAGGGTTTCACCTGCTAATAAATCAAAAGAAATACCATCGACAGCTTTAACAACTTGATGTTTGCGTTTACCGCCGATTGGAAAATGTGTAGTCAGATTTTGTACGCTAAGAATTACATCATTGCTCATTAGCGCACCTCCTTGAGTTCTTTAATAAAGAGTTGATCGCGGACCGCTTCGCTCACGTGGCATCTGGAAAGATGCGCAGAATTTAGACCAAGCAGCTCAGGTCTATCGGTTTTACAAATATCACCGGTTGCATGGCTGGCAAATTCGCAGCGCGCAGCAAAGGCGCATCCGCTCGGTAGGTTAATAAGTGATGGAGGCTGACCTGGAATCGCTTTGAGTCGATCTGAACCGTGCGTAGATATTCGGGGCACGGACTTAAGCAAACCAAGCGTGTATGGGGCTTTTGGCTTATAGAAAACATCATCGACCGAACCTTGCTCCACAATACGGCCGCCATACATAACCGAAACTCTGTCGGCAACCTGTGCAACAACACCAAGATCATGAGTAATCAGCAGAATTCCCATATTGAACTCTTTTTGCAAAGAGGCGAGCAAAATCAGAATCTGGGCTTGAACGGTTACATCCAAGGCTGTAGTTGGTTCATCGGCAATTAATATGCGAGGTGAGTTCATAAGCGCCATTGCAATCATCACGCGCTGTCGCATACCCCCTGAAAACTGATGTGGGTATTCATCGGCACGTTGGGCAGGCTCTGAAATGCCTACAAGATCTAGCATTTCTACTGCTCGTTTGAGCGCCTCTTTTTTCTTACCTGGGTTATGAACTAGATAACCCTCAGCCAATTGATTGCCGATACGGTAGTAAGGATGCAGTGAAGACATAGGATCTTGGAAAATCATTGCCACCGCTCGTCCACGTAGCAAACGAATTTCTTCATCGCTAGCGGTAACAATATCTATATCGCGATCGCCATCTTTTAGCATAATCGAACCCGACAATTGAGCCACGCCTTTTTTATGTAAGCCCATAACCGAGAGGCCCGAAACAGTTTTACCAGAACCTGATTCGCCAACAATAGCTACCGTCTCGCCCTCATTGAGCGTTAATGAAACACCATCAACAGCACGAACTAAACCATCATCAGTTGGAAAGGCAACATGTAAATCACTTATTTTAAGTAGCTCGGCCATTAGATCCGCACCCGTGGATCTAAGACGGCGTAAAGCATATCAATTACTAAGTTCATGATAATTACGACTGATGCTGCCAAAAGAGTTGTTGCAAGCACAATAGGCAGATCGAACTCATACGTTGAACGAAGTGTTAAGCGGCCTAAACCTGGCAAGTTAAAGATTGTTTCGGTAATGATTGCTCCACCGATAAGGCTGGCAAAGTCCAAACCTGCCAAAGTTATAATTGGAGCAAAGACTGCGCGCATTGTGTGCTTGAAAAGTACTGTGCGCTCTTTTACGCCTTTAGCCCTGGCCGTACGGATGTAATCCTCACCTAAAGTTTCTAGCACTGCAGCTCGTGTAAATCGTGTGTAAAGGGCGGCATATGCAATTGCCAAAGTGATCCATGGCAAAATGAAGAATTGGAAAAACTTAAAAGGGTTTTCAGTTATTGGCGTATAGCCAATTAACGATAGAGGCACTAACTTCCATTTGATGGTCACCCAGATCAGAAGAGCTAAACCAGTAACGAATGTTGGCAGTGATGTTCCTAGCAACACGAAGACTGAGCTAAGACGGTCAGGCCATTTATTCTTAAATCTGGCAGCAATGATTCCAAGACTCACGCCAACAATAAGCCACAGTATTAAGGCTCCTAACGCCAGGCTGACGGTTACAGGGAGAGCTTCACGCAACAAATCAGTCACACATGCATTTTCATTGTATGAATAACCAAAGGAGGGGGCTGGGCACGAAAAGGCCGCTGAGCCAGTGCCGTAAGAGCGTCCTAAAAAGATACCGCCCAGAAAGAGGAAATACTGAATGTACAGCGGCTTATCAAAGCCTAGCTTGATGCGGTTTCCAGCAATAATCTGGTCTGTGCAGTGCTGTCCACATGTAAGAGCCGCTGGATCAAAGGGTAATAATGAAAAAATTGCAAAGACAACTGCTGAGACAACTAGAAGTGTGACTATTGCGAAAAAAACTCTTCGACTAACAAAGTTCAGCATCACTACTCCTATCCGAAAGCATTAAGCACGGTCTTACCAAGTAAATACTCCTGGCACTGAATCAATCAGCGCCAGGAGTACTTTACTTTGAACTTCTTAATTATTCTGCATGAAAAAAGTGAGATTAGTTATTAATCCACATCTTTCCAAATGCAGGGTTACCCTGAGGTACCCAGAAGAACACACCAGCTACTTGTGATCCCCAAACAAACTGAGCCTTACCAAAGATTGTTGGTAGCACCCAGAAGTTCTTCATTGCTTGCACATCGAGTGCCTTCCACATAGCTGCCTGCTTGGCACGATCAGTAGTCAACATCGCTGTGTTGACGCCCTTTTCAAATGCTGCATAGGCTGGATCGCTTGTGTTCTGGCAGAGGTTAAATCCACCAAATGAAGCGAAGAGCTCTGGAATAACCGTTGATGCATTTGCCCAGTCGGCGCCCCAACCTGACATTGAGATATCACTCTGCTTGTCAGGGTTCATAACTGTTGGGTAGTAACCCGAGCTAATTGGGTTGAATGTGACCTTAATTCCAGCGCGTGCATAAGCTGCAGTCTCGATTGGAATTGTGTCGTTGAGAGTTACTGACTGACGGATATCAATTTTGATTCCAGTCTCAGTAGCCTTCTTGTAGTCAGCAGGACACTTTGTCTTTGCTGTCTCCATCAGCGCCTTTGCCTTAGGAATATTGCCTTCAGGAATAAAGTCAGCACTTCCTGGACCAACGACCTTAGTTGGTGCGTAGTCAGTAGCTAGCAAGGGGCTGATTACGCCAGTTGCATATGAACCTGCATACGTTGATCCGCCAGCATAATCAAGCAACGATTTGGCATCGCGTGCATAGTACATAGCTTGACGAACTTCGATGCAAGGCATTGCCTTAACATTGAATGCAAAGTAGCGAGCATATGGATCTGAGTTGTTCATGCGACGGTTCTTAAATGAACTGTCTGAGAAGAACTTGTCGTTGTTTGTTGACAGTGGTTCATTGAAGTCAACTGCAGTTGGAATTGTGTCGCCGAGCATGATCTGATCGATAACTTCCTCGTCATAACCAAACATGATGATAACTTCATCTGGGTATGGAGTACGTACTGGATCTGATGCCTTTGACCACTTTGAGTTACGTACTAGACGTAGCTGAGTTTTACTGTTCTCAACAATCTTGTAAGGACCTGTTGCCTGTGGCTTTAGGTCGTACTTATCGCCCGTGTCCTTTGATGCCTGCACTGGAGAGATAACTCCATATGTTGCAAGGTAGTTAAAGTCAGCGACTGATTTGTTGAGATTAAATGTAATTGTGCGATGGTCTGCTGAACAAGAAACGGCCTTCTTGAATGCTGCTAAGCCTGCTGCATCCTTCTTGTAAGGGCCCTTGAATACAGAAGTACCATCGGCTGCTTTTGGAATATTTAACCAAGCCTGAAGATAGGCAGGACCATCAGTAATGATGTCGGTTGCAAATACGCGTGAGACTCCGTATTGAACATCTTCGCATGTGATCTTCTTGCCATCATCAAAAGTTGAGCCTGGACGAAGTGTGAACTTCCATGTCTTAGCTGCATTGCTTGGTACACCTGTGTTAGTTGCAAGATCAGGAACAAGTGATGCACCTGCAGCACCTGGAACTGGGTTGTATGCAACAAGGGTGCGAGTCGTAAATGAGTTCATAAACGCTAAGTCGCGGCCTGTGTAGATACGTGATGGGTCATAGTGATCTAGTCGTGGTGTGTGCTCAAGAAAAGTGAGAATTCCACCTGTCTTAGGTGTAACGGCAGCGCTAGCAGTTGATGCACCAGAGACCATTACGGCACTGATTGCAAGTGCGCTAGCAGCGCTCATTACAACGGCACGACGAAGAGCAGAAATATTGCTCATTGACGTATTTCCTTTCATAGAGGGCGTAAAGAAGACGCCATTGGGGTGATTCAATCAGAAAATGTCCGTTTTGTGAATGTGTTCAGGTAACAGCCTGATAACAAAGGCGGGTGTATTCGCGGTGAAAGTTAGCGGTCAGCGCGTGGATCTAAGGCATCGCGAAGTGCGTCACCAACTAGATTAAAAGCAAGAACCACTATTACTAGTGAGCCAGCGGCGACCAAGAAAAAACTTGGCATAACGGTGACATACCTAGTGGCATTTGATAACAAGATTCCCCATGTAGATGCAGGGGGCTGAACTCCCAGACCTAGATATGAATAGACCGCCTCGGCAGCTAAATAACCTGGAAGTGAGAGTGAAACAACAACTATTACTGGAGCCCACAAATTGGGGATTAACTCTTTAGTCATGACGCGCCAACGGGTTGCCCCCATGGCTTGAGCTGCCGTCACAAACTCGCGCTCGCGCAAACTGAGAACCTGCGAACGTATGAGTCGAGAAAATCCGGGCCAACCGAAAAATGATAAGAAAAACACTAGAAAGAGGATTCGTGCATTGTTGCCTTGGGCAATTCCCGATTCTTCGATGCGCGCTACCATAGGTTGATTGAGTGCAACGATCATAAAGAATGCGGGAAAGGCAAGAAGAAAATCAGTTGTGCGACCTAAGTAATTATCAATTCGACCTCTGAAATATCCGCCAATGATTCCGACAAATAACCCAATTGTTAATGCAGTCATGGTGGTTAATATCGCAATTAAAAATGAGATTCGAGAGCCATAAAGCAGTTGGGCCAAAAAGTCTCGGCCAGTACCTGGAATGATTCCAAGCGGGTGCTGCCAACTAATTCCAATTGTTGGAATTCCACTGATATCTAATTGATCTAAGTGCAAAGTATCAGGGTCGATGCCAATAATCTTGGCCACAATAGGGGCAAATAGTGAGAGCAATAGCAGGGTGATACTGACAATGGCAGCGCCTACTCCCACTTTATTGCGCTTAAAGCGCATCCAGGCAATCTGGCGGGGGCTTCGCCCTTGGATAGTTGCCACGCCAAGTGGTGCTGCTGTCACTTCAGATTTCGTACTCACGGCGCTTACTCTATACTTCACTCATTGATTCTGGCGCCACATCTAGGGGCTTAATTATTTTTAAGGGGTTTGATCTTTATGAAAACACTCGCGACGACTTCCAAGATTCTCACCATAAGTGCGGCATTACTACTCTTGTTGAGTGCATGCGGATCAAAGACAGTCGAATCAACCCTTACGCAAGAGGAGGGTAAGGCCCTCACTGAAACCGTTGAGGCCGCCCCACAAGCAACTGGTGGTTTTGATTCACCTGTTATTACTCCAGACAAAATCTCTTACACCTTATCTTCGCCTTCGCACTTTGTGCCAGGCAAGTTCGCAGCAGGTCAGCTTCCAGATTTAACAAATGAAAAATTTACAGTCACAGTCACTAACAATTCAGCTGCCGCGCTTGACCTTGCAACGTTGATAGTTAAGGGCAGTACTGCCAGTGGAGAATGTGTAGACATTTTCGATGGCGACAATTCAATGGAGGGCGCGCCTACTGATCCTTTAGCTGCAGGAGCAACGACAACTTTTGCGTGGGGTCTCTCCTGCCCAGGAAAAGCTGGAATCGATTTTTCAGTGGTGCTCTCAAACGCCGGTGTGAACTTCGTTGAAGTTACTGGAAAACTGGCTTAATCACTTCTGATTAAATCGAACTGGGCTCCATGCAGGACCTAGCTCCTGGTACTCCGTATTTATATCGCTGCTTCGCTTTGCGCGAAAGTATTCATCGATGTCATAACGCTTTTTTGCCTTTAAATCGGCAAAGGCTAAGTTGTAGCCACCATGGGGAATAAGGAAATCACCAGTTACATAAAAGATGTATCTGGAGCCATCTTCATAAGGATATGAGTCCGATGTATCCCAGTCGGTGGAGTCAAAGAAATATCTCTCCGATACCCGGCCATCGTAGAAGCCCTTCATAATCGAATCATGCTTGGCGCTCTGAACTCGCGTGTAAAGAAAGCTGGTCTCGTCCATCCCAATTGGGTAATAAGAGGATTGACCGGGGCCGGCATACATGAGGATTTCCACGCCATCTTTGAGAAGATAGATATCCCCGCTGCGCTCAAAGAGAATATCTCGGCCATTTTTTGCAAAGTAAGGCATCGAGGATTCAGGCTTGCCCTGCGTGAGATATTTTTTGTCGCCGCCATCGGCCTTCATAGTTACAAGAACGCCATCCTGCTTATAAATGATGGTGGAGCCAGTGGGAGAAAACTTGGGGTCTTCATCGCGAGCGCCATTGGGTCCAGTCAGGTTAACGGGCTGCGCCCACGTAGATCCATCCCAGTGAGAGACAAAGACATCCCACTCGTTCTCAGGCAAACCAGCTTGTGAACCCATAAATGTGATCATCTGACTATCGGCAGAAAAATGAGCGTTAATGGGTGAGACCATGCCGGCCCAATCGCCACCGACCTGGGTCATTCTCCCCGTTGGTAAATCGATCATCCATAACGTGGCATCCCAGGATTGATAGTCGCTATAACGGTGATAAATCAGCGTTCCATCTAATTGGGGCGCTCGCGAGCGCGTGATGGCAACGAGGGAGAGGGCAATGGCCAGAAGTGCAACGACGGCCGCGACACGCCTATTCATATATCCCCCTCATAACCCCTTGACCATATCTGAAAACTCTGTAAGGTAACCTAACACAAAGCGGTAGGTTTCCTAACACAATGGCGTGGGCTTTTTGTGGACTTACCCAAAGTTAAGTGACATAAGGAGAAGACATGAGAAAAAATCGCATGTTCGCTTCACTTGCAGTGACCGCCCTAGTAGTCAGCAGCCTCGTAGCTGCTACATCTGGAGCTCAAGCTGCAACGCGAACAGTTACAGTCTGGTCACCGTATAGCGGTGGAAACCTTGCAATGTGGGATGCAGCAATGAAGCGCATCGAAACTGCAAACCCTGGTTTAGATATTAAGTCTGTCGGAAGTATCGATATGGCTAAATCTCTTGCCGCAATCAATGCAGGAAATGGTCCAGATATCTCTGTATCAAATGGAAATGGAAACCTTGGCTGGTTCTGCGGAACTGGCGCTTGGCAGAATTTGAACTCACTCATTGCCGGTAAAAATGGAATCAATATGTCAGCGACATTTAACGCTGCATCAGTGGCATCCTCGATTTCAAACTATGTGCGTTGTGCACTTCCTTTGTACTCTGAAGTCTTTGGTTTCTATTACAACAAAGATCTTTTGAGCAAGGCTGGCTTTGCTAACCCACCTAAGACAACAACTGAGCTACTTACATACTCACAGAAGCTCACTACATTTAACGCCGATGGAAGCATCAAGGCTGCGGGATTCTTACCTTGGGCTGGTTACTACGGCTTCGATATGGATTCAATGTGGCTAGGACAAATGTTTGGCGCTAAGTGGTATGGCGGAAATGCTTCGGCATTCTCAACTGACCGTAAATGGGCAGAAGCATTTGCTTGGCAGAAAGATTTCATTGCTAAGGTTTATGGTGGCGGAGATTTCGCTAAGGGAAGCAAGCTCCTTACCAAATTCGTTGCCGGAAAAGGCGATGAATGGTCGGGAACTGATCACGACTTTATCACTGGTCGCGTTGCTATGAAGTGGGATGCAAACTGGATGGCACCAATGTTCTGTACAGGAGATGACTGGGCTATGGCAGATAAGTGCACAGCTAAGGTCAACTTCGGTATCACTGGCTTCCCAGTTTCTCCATCAAATATCAGTGCTTATGGCTCTGGTGTAATTGGCCAAGGCCAATTAGGAATTTCAAAGGGCTCAAAGAATGTAAAGGATGCATGGATTGTCATGAAGGCACTTGCTACCGATACAAAGCTTGCAGCTGCGTGGGATGAAGCAAATGCAGCACCTTCATCACTTCTAGCAAAAGAGGCTCGTGCCGCTAAATATCCAGCGTGGTATCAACCAATCTACGATATTACGGCCAATCCAAAGACTGCCTATCACACAGTTAAAAATACTGGAGAGCACTTAGAGGAATCTATGCTCCAGAATCTGATGGCTTCTTGGCAAGCCGGAGATACACCAAATATCAAGAGTGCACTCGCTGATTTAGCTCAAAGAGTTAATCAGATCATCGTAAGAAATAACTAAGCACCTCTTCATGTCACTAACGAGGGTAAATGCAATATCCCCCTTCAAAAAGAAGGGGGATATTGCACCACCGCGAAAGAAACTCAAAGTCCCTCGTCTCTTCATCTTCCTATGCCTATCCCCTTGGCTATTTGGAATCATCTTTTTTACGGCCTATCCGATGGTCTCTAGTTTTTATCAGTCATTTACTAAATTCAATTTAATTGAAACACCACAATGGGTTGGGCTCGATAACTTTCATCGCATGTTTTTTGAAGATGATGATTTTTGGAAAGCCCTAAAGAATACTGTTTGGATATCTGCGATTAGTATTCCATTGCGAATCTGCTTTGCAATCTTTACAGCGTGGGTCTTAACTAAGCCCAAGCGTGGATCCAGTATTTACCGCACAATATTCTTTTTACCATCCATGGTCCCAGCCGTAGCAGCAACAATGACGTTTACTTACATATTTAATCCAGCATACGGGCCAATTAATAAACTTCTCCAGGCAATCGGGATCAAAGAACCGCCATTTTGGTTTATGGATCCAGCGTGGTCTAAGTGGGGCTTAATTCTGCTTGGGCTATGGGGCATCGGCGATACCATGATTATCTTTCTTGCCGGACTTCTGGATGTTCCGACCTCGCTGTATGAGGCAGCCGAGCTTGAAGGAGCATCTGGTTGGCAATCCTTTAGATACATCACTTTGCCACTGATGACGCCGGTGATCTTTTTCTCAACTGTCACCGGTGTTATTGGAAGTTTCCAGTACTTTACGCAAGCCTATGTTGCATCTGGCCAAGTCAATGATTACTCACACTCAATGTATTTCTATGCAACTCATATCTATTACAGCGCATTTAAAGCCTACGAAATGGGTTATGCCTCGGCCCTTGCCTGGGTTTTGCTCGTTATTACATTGCTCTGCACGTTGATAATCTTAAAGACCCAAAAGCGTTGGGTTCATTATCCGAATGGATCCCTCTTTAAATGAGTACCTACACACCTGAAAAGCTCGCCGAAATCGATGCCCACTCACGCAAAGCTAGGCGTGCCAAAAAGTGGAATCAATTCCTACACATGGTGGGTAATCACTCGCTTCTCATTGGTCTTTCGGCGATCTTTATCCTTCCTCTCTATTTAGTAGTCGTAATCTCTCTGATGAGTAAGGGGCAGGCAGAGACACGTTCTTTGTGGCCGCATCCATTTGTTTGGCATAACTACATTGAAGTCTTTACAGCAGTTCCGTTCCTTAAGTGGACACTTAATACGCTTTTTGTCTCACTTGTCGGCACAATTGGTACTGTAGTTTCTAGCGTTCCGCCTGCCTATGTCTTATCTCGTTTGCAATGGAAGGGTCGCCAAACCACATTTCTGGTTATTTTGTCGACCATGATGTTGCCTGGACAGGTCACGATGATTCCTGTGTACATTATTTTCTCGCGCCTACACTGGATCCCATCGTTCTTGCCACTAATCGTTCCTTCATTTTTCTCAAGTGCATTCTCTATCTTTTTATTGAGACAATTCTTCACGTCAATTCCTGATGAGATCTCAGATGCGGCCAGAATCGATGGATGTAGTGAGTTCAAATTGATGATGCGAATCATTGTGCCACTGGCAAAACCAGCAATCTCGGCCATTGCGCTCTTTGCATTTCTTGGCTCATGGAATGATTTCTTTGGACCACTGCTCTATATAGTCGAAAATCAAGATCTTTGGACCTTAGGAATTGGATTGAACGCTTTTCAAGGACTCCACCACGTCGATAAGAATATGATGATGACTGCATCGGCGTTATTTATGGCCCCTGTTATTATCATCTTCTTCTTCTCACAAAAAGTATTTATCGAAGGCGTTACTTTGACTGGAGTTAAAGGCTAAATGAGCAAGAAAACTATTGCAGCTGTTCCCTCGCTGATGCGTGAGATCAATGAGCGCGGGGTTCTAGATATTTTGCGCCAAGAAGGTGCACTGCATGCAGCTCAGATTGCTCGTTTAATTGGCTTGTCTAAGCCAACCACGGCCGATATTTTGCGAAGTTTGAGCGAGTACGGCCTTGTCCAAGAGTTCTCTCCAGGTGCTGATGATCCTCGGCGTGCTCGATCTGTCCATGAAGCCGTTAGCGACATAAAAGTCTGCCTCGGAATCGATATCGGATCCCGCTTTATTCGCGCTGCAGTTGGAGATCTAAACCAAGTGATGCGGGCCCAAAAATCAGTGCCGGTTAAATCTCTAGAACTCAAAGAACTAGTCTCGGTGATGCATCAAGCCGTTGATCAAGCGCTAAAAGAATCCGGTTATAAGATCAAAGACGTTGCAACAATTGTTGTTGGAACCCCCGGTGTTATTAATCAAACGACTGGTGTTATCTCTATCGCCGGAACCATTGCTTCGTTAGATGGCATTAATCTTTCGGCCCTCATTGAAAAGGAGTTTGGCTTAAAACCTACTCTAGAAAATGACATCAATTTAGTAACGGTAGCTGAACAGTTTGCAGGACATGGTCGCGATATTGAAAACTTTGCTGTTTTATCAGTGGGTTCTGGTTTAGGTTCTGGTTTAGTTTTGAATGGAAAACTAATGCGTGGCCATCGAGGAGCAGCTGGTGAAGTCTTTTATGTTCCCTTTGGTAACCCTTTGGATATACATAGAAGTTCGACTAACCCTTCAGGTGATTCTGTGGCTGAGATTGCACAATCACTTGCTAAGAAGTTTCCAAAAAGCATTCTCAAGGCTCCTTACTCAACTATCGATATTCTCAATGCAGCTAAGGCCGATGATGAACTTGGAAAAGCCGTTGTAGCGATAGAGGCAGAACGTATTGCCCTTTACGTTGCTACTATCGCAGCCGTTACCGATGTTGAGCTCGTGGTTCTATCTGGTGGTATCGGACGTGCTGCCACTTTTTTCATAGAGCCTATAAAAGCCTTGGTCTCAAAGGTTGTTCCCTTCGCACCAAGAATCGAGATTTCTACCCTTGGCGATACCGGAATCCTTGTTGGAGCCCTCTCAATCGCCACAAAATCAGCGTGTGACATAGTTTTTAGTAGCAAGACTGCGCACTCAGTTCGAAGTGTCGCCGGATCAAAATAAATGAAGCTAGCGGTAATTGGCGGGGGCTCTACCTATACCCCCGAACTCATCGATGGGATTATCAAGCGACATCATCGACTTCCAATTTCCCGCATCCATTTAGTTGATATTGAAACTACAAAGTTAGAAATCATTGCCCGTTTTGCACAGCGCATGATTAAGGCCGCTAATTTAGATATCACTATTGATTATGGAACGGATTTGCGTGCCGGTATTCGAGGCTCATCCTTCGTAGTGAGTCAATTTAGAGTTGGAACTCAAGCGGCTAGACACCGTGATGAACTTTTAGGTCGTAAATATAATTTGGTTGGCCAAGAAACCGTGGGTGTAGGTGGTTTCGCTAAGGCGCTCCGTACTATTCCGGTAGCCTTAAATATCGCACGTACTATTGTTGAAGAAGCACCTAACGCGATTCTCTTAAACTTCACAAACCCAGCAGGTTTAATTACTCAAACTCTTATTCAGGAAGTCCCACAGTTGACCACTATTGGCCTATGTAATGTGCCTTGGAATACTCGAATTGAGATTGCAGAGGCAATGGGTGTGCAATCAACATCAGTTGCATTTGATTACGTTGGGCTCAATCACTTATCGTGGATTCGCTCTGTTCACATCGATGGCATTGATCGAAGCGCTGATGCAATTGCGGCATTTCGTGGTTTAACGGTAGAAAAAGGTAAGCCTGGTGACTCACCAGCTTGGACTCAACGATCAATTGATCTTTTAGATGCAATTCCAAACTATTACTTGTTGTATTACTACGCTGAAAAAGAGTGGATCAACTATCAATCCAGTAACCCAACACGTGCAAGTGAAGTTATGAAGATTGAAGAGATTTTGATGGAGAAATTTAGCGATGAAACCCTTGTCACTAAACCAGAGGAGCTCATGCAGCGCGGTGGTGCCTATTACTCAGATTCTGCCGCTGAACTTATGGTCGATATTTATAACAATGCAGGAACTACTCATATCGTTAATACGCTCAATAATGGCGCTGTTCCTGGCTTCTCAGATGATGCGGTCATGGAGATTCCCGCAGTAATCACATCCAGTGGAGCACAAGCTATTGCTACAACTGCGATGCGCGGTGACATCGATGCACTCGTGCGCACGGTTAAGGATTTTGAGCTTTTAACTATTGATGCCGCCGTCAATGGCGATGAGGACAGTGCGCTTCGAGCTCTTATTGCCAATCCCATCGGTCCAGATATTGCAGATGCACGCGCATTATGGGCAGATCTCAAGAAAGAGAACGCTGGAATGATTGGAGCCTTTAATGACTAAGGCTCTTCTTGGCATCGATGGCGGAGGAACGAAAACTCACGCCGTAATTGCCGACCTAGATGGAAACGTTCTTGGTACTGCAGCAAATGGTGGAGCCAACTGGGAACGTATCGGGCTACCTGCCGTGCAAGTAAGCCTGCATGAACTCATACGTTCGGCAGCGCACAATGCAGGAATTAACATCGAAGATATCGTGGGGTCAACTTTTGCACTAGCTGGAATCGATTGGGATGAAGACAAAGAAAACTTTGCTCCAGTGATTGATTCATTGCAACTAAGTGGACCCGCTCATTTGATGAACGATTCTTTTGCTGCACTCTTTGCTGGAATACATGATGGCATCGGAATAGTCTCAATCGCCGGCACTGGGGGTAAGACAACTGGGCGCGATGCCAGCGAAACCTTGCAAACAATGGGAATGGATTTAGGTGAAGCTGGTGGTGCTGGGCAGCTTGTAGCTCTGTGTCTTGACTCAATTGCCAGAATGCATCATGGAATTGCGCCAAAGAGTTCGATGTTTAGTGTTATTCCAGCCAAGCTTGGCTATAACGATATGACCGCCTTCTTTACGGCTATTGCTCGAGATCGTATTCCTCTTGATGAATCTCTGGCGCCCTTGATATTTGATCTTGCAAATACAGGCGATGTCACTGCAGTTGAGAATGTAACAAAAGTTGCACAACAACATGCTTTAGATGTCTTTGGGATTTTCTCGCGTTTAGATTTTAAGGGCCTTGAAGTAACAATAATTCGAGCCGGTGGCTTACATACCGCTGGATGCATGATTTTTGATAAGGAGTTTGAGAGTGAAGTTACTCGCCTAATTCCCAACTCCTCAATAAAAGTACTAGCAATTCCACCTGTCTTTGGCTCAGTTTTGGCCGCTGCTCATAACTACTTTGCAGGGGTACCCGATGCATTCTCGTCTCACCTTTTGACTCAGGCCGGAAAGGTACATCTCCAATGATTTCGATTTCCAACGCTTCCCCTCGGATCACATCGATCAATGATGCATTCTGGAATGGCAACGAATTTGCCGAGCTCTCAATCGAAATCTCTATTGAAAGTTCTACTTCAGCCTCGTATGAGGGATTCTCGCTCGCAGCATCTAGGTTAGATTCGGCCATTACGGCCACCATTGGTATTGGAACCGACCACGCTTTCCGTTACGCACTCAACGCCTTATCAACGTGGATTCAATCAGGTCAAACATCAATATCTCTTATTGAAGCCCCTGATTTTGCTATCCGTGGAGTTGTTGAAGGTTTTTATGGTAAACCCTGGAGCCACGATCAGAGACTTCGCGCATTGAAGTATTGCGGTGACTACAACATGAATACTTATTTCTTAGCGCCAAAGGATATTCCCTGGCAACGATTTAACTGGCGATCACTCTTTGATGAGACTTTCTTAGCACACACTAAAGCCCTCATTGAGGTGGGCCAATTAAATGCTGTTGATCTAGCCGTCTGCGTCTCTCCTGGTTTATCAGTGAAATATTGTGATGATGCCGATGTTGATGCTGTCGTGAATCGATATAGGCAGTTAATTAACTTAGGCGCCCGACACTTTGGATTACTATGGGATGACATCGCATGGGAGCTGCAACACGAAGAAGATATAGCCCGCTATGTTTCAACTGCAGCCGCTCATGCAGATTTCACTAATCGTGTGTGGACAAAACTCGTTGCTTTAGATCCCCATGTTGTGCTGACAATGTGCCCCATGCATTATTCAGGTCGTGGAAACGAGCCTTATCTTCAAGAGCTCGGCCGCCAACTTCACGCCCGAGTCAATATTATGTGGACCGGACGATCAATAATCTCTGAGTACCTTGATATCTCAGATGCGGTTATCTTCGAACGTACAACCCTGCGGCCAGCCCTTTATTGGGATAACTTCCCCGTCAATGATGGCGGTCTACAAAAGAACTTATACATAGGCCCAGTCCGTGGACGCGAGGTAGGTCTGCAAAAGTATTCATCGGGATTGGTTTCAAATCCAATGTTGCAGTTTGAGATGTCTCAAATACCCTTATTCACTATTGGAAATTACTTATGGAATACAGCTGCCTATAACCCAGATCAGTCGTGGGAAAACGCACTTGGTCATCTCATCCCACACGAGGGCGACCGAATCGCGCTGCGAAAGTTCTTGCGTACTTCAATGGGAACGGCGGTAGGAGGAGATCCTGCACCAGATTTGCGACAAGTATTTCGCAAAGGGGTAACACAGTGGCGCCAAGGAAATCTGATTGAATCCGGCGATATCTTTATAGCTGCTGGCAATGAAATTATTGCTAACCACGCATATTTACTTGGAAACAAATTTAGCAAACCACTTATGATCGCAGAGATTGCTAAGTGGTTAGAAAAATACTTAATCGGCGGTGAAGTTCTTGTAGGCCTGGGCCAGGTTCTTAAAGGATGTAGATTTAATTCAGATTTGGGATGCATCACTGGAACGCCGGATGATCAAAGTGCTCTGGAAGCACTCAATGAGCGCCTCTTAGAGCACCGCAAGAATCTATTTGGCGATCAGATTGAAGGACCAATTAATGAACTTATTGCAGAGTTAGGAAGCTAGATTCATGTCGGCTATCAATCTTTTCATTGGTGACAGCGTTACCGACTGTGGTCGAGAAATTGAGCCGCCATATGGTGATGGATATGTGCGAGAAATCGCTCGATCTGGTGCGCTAAAAGGTGAGATTATTAATGTTGGGACAAGTGGGCATCGTTTAGTTGATTTAGAAAACCGTTGGCAAGTCGATGTTTTAGACCACAAACCCACCTTAGTTTCAATTGCAATTGGAGTTAACGACACGTGGCGTCGATACGACGACAATGACATTACACCTGCCGAAGATTTCCATGAACGTTATGAACGTTTATTGAGTTCGACTAAAGCTGCTTGTAATCCGCAGTTTGTTTTGTGTGAACCATTCTTATTGCCTGTGCGGGATGAAATGAATTCTTGGCGAGAAGACTTAGATCCAAAGATTGCCATTGTGCATGAAATGGCCGAGAAATTCGATGCGATTTTGGTGCCCTTTGATCAGCACTTCACCGCACTGTCTAAGATTTTTTCAATGGGAAAGATTGCAGATGATGGAATCCACCCAAGCGTTTTTGGTCATTCCGAGATGTCACGCCTATGGCTTGCAACAGTGGGTTTAGCGTAAGTGCCCTTGTTCATTGAGCGAACGTAGTGCACGAAGGCCATCACTCGGCCAAATTGAAAGCGTAGTAATCGAACAGGGTGACACATCTATATGAAAGATAGATTCGGCGGGTGCACCAATAGCTAACTTCACCGCAGTCTTTATGGTTCCATTATGTGTAACTACAGCCACACGTTGACCTGGGTATTCGGCAACAATCTTTTCGAGAGCCTCATCAATACGTACAGCGACGGCGTCATAGGATTCACCGTTAGGTGGAGCAAAACCAGTTGAACACAACCATGAGTTGTAATCAGCTGGATATCTTTCCTTTACTTCATCGATCGACATTCCATCCCAAATTCCAAAGGAGCACTCGATCCATGCATCTTCATAGTTCACAGCTAATCCGGTCACACGAGAAAGCGCTGCAGCGGTCTGCTTTGTACGATTAAGGGGCGAAGCCAAAATCACTTCTGGGTTAAGTTCGGCCACAGCTTGTGCAACGAGTTCGGCTTGAACTAAGCCTTGTTCAGTTAGTTCAGGATTTAGCGGACCATCACCTGAAAACTTTTTAAAAGGTGTCAATGGTGTCTCACCATGGCGGATTAAAATAACTGTAGTTGCTACCTCTTTTGTTAATAGGCGCTCAGTTAAATAATTTTTTTGGACCGAGATTACTTCTCCGCCACCGGCCTGTAAATCCAGAGCTTTGTTAGCTAATCGATCAGCATGCGAGTTCTGATCGCGTGGAATCCATGCATACGTTACTAAAGCTGGATTGTGTGCACTTCTGGCATCACTTGCCAATGTGCGCATATCTGCATGCTTAATCTGCCATCGGCCTGACATCTGTTCTACAACTAATTTACTATCCATCTTCACATCTACCGTTGCATCAGGATCAATTCCATGAATCGCAGTTAAACCTGCAATCAATCCACAGTATTCGGCGACGTTATTAGTAGCAATTCCAATATAGTCATAGAGCTCGGCGATGATTGCTCCATTTTCAGTAACCACTGAGCCATACCCGGCAGAACCTGGATTACCGCGAGAACCACCATCGGCCGTCAGCGAAAAATGTCTAGCCATCTCATTAAACTCCGCGCACCAAAATACAGCGGCACTCTTCACACCGCACTACTTCTTCTTCGGCAAGCTCTGCAATGCGCTTTAGCTCAACGGCATTTATTGAAAGGTGGCAGCCGTTACAAGCACCAGCAATAAGGGCGGCAGCGCCATTCCCGTTGTTAGTGCTTCGAAGCTTTTCGTATAGCGCTATGAACTCTGGAGAGACTCCGTTAAGTGATTCCAGACGCTCTTTTACTATTGCATCTAGCTCATTATTAAATCCAGCCATTGCATTTTCTTTACGAATCTCAAGATCTGCAATTTCAGCGGCGTAGGTAGCTTCCTGCGCTTGCAGTTCGGCTATACGGCCATTGATTTCATCAACGCGCATCATGATTTCTAATTCAATTTCCTCTAACTCGGCGCGACGAACTCCCAGCGTGCCAACTTCGTGCTGTAACTGTTCAAGCTCTTTTGGTGATGCCAAACCACCACTTAGACGGGATTCATCTTTGGTGATTCGACTTACAATCTGTTCTACATCGGCCTCTGCGCGCAAAAGTTCGCGCCTCACATCACTGAGTTCGGTTTGAGCCCCGATACGTAAGTCACGGGCATTGTGTGATTTCGTTGTTACTGATTGCAGCAGCGCAATTTCGGCAAGTGTCGATACTTTGTGATTTAGGGCTGTTGTGGCTTGATCAAGTCGAGCTACTTCAAGGATTTGGCGCTGATCATGTGAGCTGGCTTTCATAAGCTTCTTATCAACTCCTTCTTCTTGTGGGCGCTGAGGGTTTCGAACCCCCGACATTCTCGGTGTAAACGAGACGCTCTACCACTGAGCTAAGCACCCGCGCACTCTTTCGAGCACCGGCAAATCTTACTTCACAAGGTGTGAAATGAGTAATTCCCCGCTATTACAGCGCAGCTACTGCCGCCTTGTAGTCGCCGACATTGCGTGCATCGCCTAGGCCATTGACTACCTGCCAGCGCAAAATGCCAGCCTTGTCGATAATAAAGGTTCCACGTGTTGCACATCCGCGTGCATCATCGAAAACACCATAGGCCTTAGAGACTGCACCATGTGGCCAGAAATCTGTGAGCACTGGAAATTTATATCCCTCTTGATCGGCAAATGCACGTTGTGCATGCATCGCATCACATGAGATTGCTAAAAGTTGCACATCATCATTTTGAAAAGCTGAAAGGTCATCACGCAGAGCGCAGAGTTCACCTGTGCAGATTCCAGAGAATGCAAATGGATAAAAAAGTAGTACTACATTCTTTTCGCCTTTAAATGAAGCGAGTGAAACTTTCTCACCATGTTGATTATTAACTTCAAAATCAGGGGCCGCTTGTCCAATTGTCAGTGTCATGTAGGTAAATCTACCGTTTGCCAGCCTTGCGCGCGACCAAGCGTGTTGCTGTCCAATCGTGGGCAATAGAGATAGAAGAAGTAACACTGAGTCCGGCAATTGGTGCTGCATCGTGAATATCACTTGGCTCAACATGGCCTCTGCGTCCAACTTTTGGCGTTAAGACCCAGATAGATCCACTGTGACTTAAGTATGTGAGTGCATCCATTAACTCATCAACCAAGTCGCCATCACCATCGCGCCACCAGATAATTACGCCATCGACAACTTCCTGAGACTCACCCTCTAGAAATGCATTGCCTGTGATCTCGCACAAGTCCTCTCGAACCTTGATATCGCAGTCATCGCTATGGCCGACCTCTAAAATCAGGTCACCTTTCTTAAAGCCCATTCGCACTGGCACGGGCTAAGTCCACACAATTTGGCTAGTTATTGCAAGAGTTCTGGGCTATTGATTTTTCATTTCGACTTACTGGTCAGTTCGGGGAAGAATAGCCCACATGAGCGAAAACTTTGAGGCGCCCGATCAGTTCATCGACCAATTGGTGGACACCGATCCATCGGAAACGGCAGAGTGGCAGGCCTCCTTTGACGCCGCCCTAGAACATGCAGGCCCGGT
The DNA here is from genome assembly GCA_049314595.1 of Candidatus Planktophila sp. Taxonomy (GTDB): domain Bacteria; phylum Actinomycetota; class Actinomycetes; order Nanopelagicales; family Nanopelagicaceae; genus Planktophila. The sequence continues at coordinate 26,727 of JBMOET010000006.1, forward strand.
TCGTGCCAGATATTTAATGCTCAGCCTTCTAAAACGTGCTCATGAAAAGAACGTCGGGCTTTCTGCGCTTCGAACAACTGATTACATCAATACGATTTCACCTGAGAATGAACCTGATTTTCCAGGTGATGAAAATATCGAGCGAAGAATTCGTGCCATCAATCGCTGGAATGCAGCGATGTTAGTGCACCGAGCACAACGCCCTGGCGTTGGAGTTGGTGGCCATATTTCAACATATGCATCATCGGCTGCTTTGTATGAGGTCGGCTTCAACCACTTCTTCCGCGGTCAAGATCATCCTGGTGGCGGAGATCAAGTCTTTTTCCAAGGTCATGCAAGTCCCGGAATGTATGCACGCGCATTTCTTGAAGGACGTCTAAGCGAAGATCAACTAGATGGTTTCAGACAAGAGCTTTCACATCCATCTGGCAATTTGTCGTCGTATCCGCATCCACGTTTGATGCCAAATTTTTGGCAGTTCCCAACCGTGTCAATGGGAATTGGACCGCTGAATGCAATTTATCAGGCGCGATATAACCGCTATCTGCACAATCGTGGTTTCAAAGATACGTCCGATCAACATGTTTGGGCATTTTTAGGTGATGGCGAAGTTGATGAAGTTGATTCATTAGGTGCGATCGGTCTTGCCACTCGCGAAAAATTAGATAACTTAACTTTTGTCATTAACTGTAACTTGCAACGCCTCGATGGCCCAGTTCGCGGTAACGGAAAGATTATTCAAGAACTCGAAGCGATCTTCGGTGGCGCAGGCTGGAATGTTATTAAAGTTGTATGGAGCCGCGATTGGGATCCACTTCTTGCTCAAGATCGCGAAGGCGCCCTTGTTAAGTTAATGAATGAGACTCTTGATGGAGATTTCCAGACTTTTAAAGCTGAATCTGGCGCATATGTGCGTGAGAATTTCTTCGGTAGAGATCCTCGAACTGCCGCGATGGTCGCCGATTGGAGCGATGAGAAAATTTGGAGTCTTCGTCGCGGCGGTCATGACTATAAGAAGTTATTTGCTGCATATTCCCGCTCGGTTCAACATAACGGCCGCCCAACAGTTATCTTGGCTAAGACAATTAAGGGCTGGACTCTAGGCTCTACATTTGAAGGACGTAACTCAACACATCAGATGAAGAAGATGTCACTTGAAGACATCATGCAGTTCCGCGATACGTTGCACTTAGAGATTCCAGATGAGAAGTTAGATAAGTATCTGCCTCCATACTTTAAACCTGCAGAGGATTCTGAAGAAGCCAAGTACTTAATTGAGCGTCGCGAAGCCTTAGGTGGCTCAATTCCTCGCCGACGTTCAATCTCGCGACCACTTCCACAGCCTGATGACTCTGTCTATGAATCAGCTAAACGTGGTTCAGGTGCACAAGAGATCGCAACAACTATGGCTTTTGTTCGAATGCTTAAAGATCTCATTAAGGATCCAGGGCTTGGTTCACGTATCGTTCCAATCATTCCTGATGAAGCTCGAACATTTGGAATGGACTCTTTATTCCCAACGTTAAAGATTTATTCACCTAATGGTCAGCAGTATCAAGCAGTAGACCGCGAACTTATGTTGTCCTATAAGGAATCAACCTCCGGTGTGATCTTGCATGAAGGTATTAATGAAGCGGGATCTGTTGCCTCATTTACTGCAGTTGGATCTTCGTACTCAACACACGATGAACCAATGATTCCTATGTACATCTTTTACTCAATGTTTGGCTTCCAACGCACCGGTGATGCTTTCTGGGCAGCTGCCGATCAGCTGGTTCGAGGCTTTGTTATTGGTGCAACTGCTGGTCGAACAACACTCAACGGCGAAGGTCTGCAGCACGAAGATGGGCATTCACATCTCCTAGCTTCTACTAACCCAGCTGTTGTTGCTTATGACCCAGCTTTTGCCTTTGAGCTAGGACATATTGTCAAAGATGGTCTTCGTCGCATGTACGGTGAAGATAGCGAGAATATCTATTACTACCTCACTGTTTACAACGAACCCTATGTACATCCTGCAGAGCCAGTGAATTTAGATGTCGCCGGTTTGCTGAAGGGAATTTACTTATACGCACCAGCTAAAAATCAACGCAAGAAATGCGCGCAGATTTTGGCATCTGGCGTTGGGGTTAATTGGGCGATGAAAGCACAAACGCTCTTGCGCCAAGATTGGGGCGTTGAAGCCTCTGTGTGGTCGGTTACTTCATGGAATGAACTACGTCGTGATGGCCTCAAAACCGATCGTCATAACATGATGAATCCAGATAATAAGCGTCGTGCATATATTTCTAACAAGTTAGATGGATTTAATGGCCCTGTAATCGCCGTCAGTGATTACATGCGCGCCGTACAAGACCAGATCGCCCCATGGGTAGAGGCACCATTTGTCTCACTAGGAACTGATGGCTTTGGTCTTTCAGATACGCGTGGAGCTCTTCGTCGCCACTTTAAAGTCGATGCGGAATCAATCGCCATAGCCACCTTGCAAAAGTTGGAGCAAATGGGCCAAATCAAGCATGGCATTGTTAAAGCGGCCATGGCTAAGTATCGTATCGATGACATATCCGCCGCCGAAGCTGGCAATACCGAAGGATCAGGTTGATCTCAAGAATTGCAATTAGTGATGTCTCCCCCTCAATTTACTTTGGTGGAGAGTTCGTACCTGTAAAAGCAGTTCCGCATGAAGTATTAACCGTATTTGCCACCGCTGTAATTGAAGGACATGAAAAATTAACAGCAGAAGTTGTTGTACACAATGCATCTGGAAAAGTCGTTTCGCGCCATGCTATGTCTGAAGTAGCCCCTGGAACTAACCGACTTCAAGCCTCAATGAGTGTTGCCGAAGTTGGGGATTATTTTTTTGTCATAGAGGCCGACAGCACCTCCCAATATCGAACGGTTTTAGGATCATCTGAAAAGTACCCGCTTCGAGCAGATCGTGACCTCGCACTTGTCGGAGCTTGGTATGAGTTTTTTCCACGCAGTGAAGGCGCAGTTAAAAATAATGATGGAACAATCACAAGCGGCAACTTTGCAACGGCGGCGCTTCGGATTCCAGCTGTCGCAGCTATGGGTTTTGATGTTTTATATCTTCCACCCATTCATCCCATTGGTATGGCATATCGCAAAGGCGCCAATAACTCTCTCACTCCAACAGCTACTGATCCTGGAGTCCCTTGGGCTATAGGTAGTACCGATGGTGGCCATGATGCAATTAATCCAGAGCTCGGGACAATGGCAGATTTCGAAAGTTTTGTAGCAACAGCTACTAAGCATGGCCTTGAGGTTGCACTCGACTTGGCTTTGCAGACCTCTCCTGATCATCCATGGGTTCATTCACACCCAGAGTGGTTTAACAAACGTGCCGATGGCACCATCGCATATGCAGAGAATCCTCCGAAGAAATATCAGGATATCTATCCCATTAACTTTGACGATGACTACGAAGGAATTCGCGATGAAGTCCTTCGCATCATTCGGTTGTGGGTTTCAAAGGGTGTAAAGATTTTTAGAGTAGATAATCCACATACGAAGCCGGTTCATTTTTGGCAAGAAGTTTTAATGATTATCAATGAAGAAACTCCAGAAGTAATCTTTCTTGCTGAGGCTTTTACGGCCCCGGCAATGATGCATACCCTAGGAAAAGCAGGCTTCCACCAGTCATACACATACTTCACGTGGCGCACCAGCAAGTGGGAGCTCACCGAATATGGACGCGAAGTAAGTACGCAAACGAGTTCGTTTTTTAGACCGAATTTTTGGGTCAATACCCCCGATATCAACCCCTTCCACCTGCAATCTGGCCAGCCATCGATTTTTGCTCTGCGCGCAATACTGGCTGCAACAATGTCACCGTCATGGGGAATGTATGCTGGCTATGAACTCTTCGAACACAAAGCATTTAAAGAGGGCGGCGAAGAGTATTTGGATTCAGAGAAATATGAAATTAAAGTGCGCGACTGGGCACATGCTGAAAATAGCTTAGCTCCACTCATCACCCAGCTAAATGCAATTCGTAAGAACAATATATCGTTGCAGCGTTTACGTAACTTGGTATTCCATACAACTGATTCTGATGCCATCATCGCTTACTCTAAGCGCGATGGAGATAACTTAATCTTGGTCGTAGTAAATCTAGATCCAAATTTTGCCCAAGGAACTATGGTGCACTGGGACATGGATGCACTCGGCCTTGTTGGTGATCATTTCACTGTACGTGATCTCCTTGACGAGACTACTTTTAAATGGTCTTCACACACATTTGTCTCGCTAGACCCAACAGTTGGTAAGACTGCCCACATTGCACAAGTAAAGATCCCATGATGCAAGACTTGGATCTACACCTCATTGGTGAAGGACGACACGAACAGTTATGGAAAGTCCTTGGCGCCCATGTTCAGCGCGCCTCTGATGGAACATTGACTGGAACTAGTTTTAGTGTTTGGGCACCCAATGCTCAGGCAGTAAGCGTGATTGGCGATCATAACTATTGGGACCGCGCGACAAACCCAATGAGTCCAACTGGCTCTTCTGGCATCTGGCAAGTATTTATTCCCACTATAGGTATGGGAGTTAAATATAAGTTTGCAGTATGTGGAGGAGACGGCCGTTGGGTAGATCACGCCGATCCCATGGCCAGGGCTACTCAAATTCCACCGTTAACTGCATCGGTTATTGAAGAGTCGGCATACACCTGGGCCGATACGGCATGGATGAATGAGCGCTCGAACTTCCAATCATGGCGAGCACCAGTAAGTGTCTATGAAGTCCATCTGGGCTCTTGGAAATTGGGCTTGTCCTATCTAGATTTGGCAGTTGAACTAGTTGAGTACGTGAGAACGATGGGGTTTAGCCATGTTGAATTCCTACCTGTAACCGAGCATCCTTATGGACCTTCATGGGGCTATCAAGTCACATCTTTTTTTGCACCAACATCACGCTTTGGTAATCCAGATGAGTTCAAGCATCTAGTTGATGCGCTTCACGGCGCGGGTATAGGTGTGATTCTTGATTGGGTGCCTGCACACTTTCCTAAAGATGAGTGGGCTTTAGCTAAGTTCGATGGCACGGCTTTATACGAACATGCAGATCCTCGACTGGGTGAACACCCTGATTGGGGAACCTTGATTTTTAATTTTGGGCGCAATGAAGTGCGTAACTTTTTGGTAGCAAGTGCACTGTATTGGCTAGAAGAGTTTCATATCGATGGATTGCGAGTTGACGCAGTTGCATCGATGCTTTATTTAGATTATTCGCGTGAAGAAGGCCAATGGTTACCAAACATACATGGGGGCCGTGAAAATCTTGAAGCTGTAGCGCTATTGCAAGAGGCGACTTCAACTGCATACCGAACGCATCCGGGTGTCATGATGATTGCCGAAGAATCTACCGCGTGGTCAGGTGTAACTCGTAGTACTGATTCAGGTGGCTTGGGCTTTGGCTTTAAATGGAATATGGGTTGGATGCATGATGTACTGCAGTATCTGCAATACGACCCAATACATAGAGTTCATCACCACAATGAAATAACATTTTCTATCCTCTATGCATGGAGTGAAAACTTCATGCTTCCGCTTTCTCATGATGAGGTTGTTCACGGTAAAGGGCAGCTAGTTAACAAGTTTCCTGGTGATCGTTGGCAGAAATTAGCTACATTACGAGCATTGTATGGATTTATGTGGGCCCATCCCGGAAAGAAACTTCTTTTTATGGGTAGTGAGTTTGCCCAAAACGATGAGTGGAGTGAAAGTGCTGGATTGCAGTGGTACTTAATGCAATATGGCGAACATATCGGCGTGGCAGAAATGGTTGGCCAGCTCAATGAAATATACCGAAAAACCCCATCTTTATGGCAGAAAGACAACTCATCTGAGGGCTTTACCTGGCTAGTAAACAACGATGCGGGAGCTAACGTGCTGGCCTTTGCTCGTTGGGACGACAATGGTGAACCTCTTGTGAGTATTACTAACTTCTCTCCGATGCCACATGAGCGATACCAACTTTCATTTCCAACGGTAGGCACTTGGAGCGAAGTATTTAATACAGATTCAATTCAATTTGGGGGAAGTGGCTGCGTCAACACGCCAATTTCAATCACTGATGGCGGGCACGTAAGTGCGAGCCTTCGAATTCCACCACTTGCAACCGTCTGGTTTAGACGTTCTTAAATATTTTTGCAAATAAAGGAACAATTAAGAGCGCCAGAGCTGGAATTATGAGTGCGATTGACAGCGAAGTCACTTGAGCAGTCCAAGCAATAATCAAGCGCATAATGAAAATGGCAATATTGTTTATGACACCCATTTGGCCAATAACAACACTGGCCGGAGATTTTGATCTAACATTTGCAATATTCATAATACTTGGGGCAAGAAAAGATGAGCCTAGTCCGGCAAGGGTAAAACTTATGCAGAGAACTATAAGTACCAATGTCTTGTTAGCATCACCAATGAGATGGACTATGGCTAATCCCGATATGAAAGATACCCCTGAAAGCAAGGCTCCGGAAGTTACTAAATACTGCATCGAAAACCTACCAAATAACTTATGAACAAATAGTCGCCCTGTAATCATTGCTAAGGTAAAGAGAATGTATGGCAGTGTGTGTAATCCACTATTTATGCCCATATCCTCTTTAGTAAAAATTGCCGCCCAATCACCTACGCTGAACTCTAGACAGATTGCACAAAATATTGCTCCAGAAACTAACGAGTCGATTCTGAAACCTTTGAATAAATCACCAATTTTATATGCTTCGCTCGGATTTTTGTTTGGCTTAATTAATGCCGAATCCATCCGCGCGATAATAGTGAGCATCGTAACTAGAACAAGCGATGCCAGAACAATAATATGTAACTCCAAACTTACATGTTCAACTAACAACCCAGATATCATCGCGGTAACTACAGCCCCAGTGCTCCAAAACCCGCTTAATAGGGTAATAACCGGCTTGTCATTGCGATCTTGATAGCTAAAACCCTGAGTATTAACTGCGATATGAAAGGCTGAGATTGCACCCCCATGGATCACGCTGCTTATTAAAAAGACTAATCCCGACTGTGTGGTGGTTAAGAGAATTAAACTTATGGCTATCGATGAAACGGCAATTCTCATGATTGTTTTAGCACCGTAGTTATGTACCAAGTGACCTACGGTCAGCAATGAAATGAGTGAGCCAATCGCTGCCGTGCTAAGGAGTGAACCAAACTGACCGTTGGTCAGACCCAGATTTGCCTTTACTTCAGGAAACCTTGGAATCCACGACATAATCAAAAATCCAAATAGAAAAAATAGGGACTGTAAGTAGATTAGCTCTCTCTTAGAGGTTAATGTGTTCATCAATAGAGTGCATTCGCTAACGCACTACGCGCAGCGGCAAGTCGCGGATCTGACGGATCAACCAATAGAAAGAGCCCCAGTAAGTGTTCACGAGCTCTATTTCTCACATCACCAGAGGACTCTTTCACCAAATGAATCAAACGGGTAAATGCAGCCTCAACGCCACCGTTAACAATCTCCATATCGGCGGCTTGGAGTTGTAGCGCAACATCACTGGGTGATGCCTGTGCTGTGGCCAGCACGGAATTTAGTTCTAGGCCATCAGTGCGAATAAGCAACTGTGTCTGTGCTAACCCTAGTTTGGCAAAACTATCTGCAGGTTTGCGCGCTAATAGTTTTTTATATGCTGCTTCGGCTTGAACAAAGTCGCCGGCCTCTAATGCAGCCATCGCCTCATCTTCTTCAGGCTCACTTACTTCAACTGGTGCAGCACCAACGCCTTGTTCAGCCGCAAGTGTTAAAACCTTATCAATTACTAAACGAATTTGCGCCTCGGGGTAACTCTGCTCGAATAAAGGCACCATCTGTTCGGCAATGATTGCAACGGCATATGGAATGCTTTTGGTTTGAAAGGCTTGGGCTACCTGAGGGTGGGCATCGATATCTAGTCGTCCAAGGATCCAGCTGCCTGCATATGATTTTTCTAACGAGGCCAGAGTCGTCACCATCTCTTGGGACTCTGGCGAACGCGACGACCAAGCGATAATGATGACTGGCTTTTCTTTGGAGCTAGGCAAGAAATCAGTGGTTAAGTTCTCGGTTGTAACTTCAAGGCCTGGCATGTGCGCCGAGGAGGCAGTTTTTGGCCGTCCTAGCGAGCTTAAATCAAAGGCTTGTCCAAAGTTTGGGGGCTGGCTCACGAGCTCATACTACTGGAACCTCAACGCCAGAATCACGGCGGTACGGCAGGATTTCAGAAACATAGTTATCGATTGCATATTCAAGACCTACATCACTGCCACTTTGCTCACTCAAATACCAGCGATTTTCCAAAATCTCATGAAACATCTGTGCATGTTCAACGCGACCACGCATGTGTTCGGGAACGCGCGAAATCGTAGCTTCATAGACTTCTATAAACCAACGTTTTGCTAACTCGGTAACCGAGGCTCCCGATTTCACTTCACGAGCATGGTAGCGATCAAAGGATGCAAGTATTCGTTTTGCTTGAAGTTCTTCAGTCTCAATTCCCATTAGTTCGCGGAGTCTGGCACTGTGATATCCAGCTGCAACTAATTTAGGTTGGAAGGAGAGCATCTGTGAATCTCCATCAATTGTGATTGAGACTTCTTCAACGGCAAAACCTAAATCATGCAACTGTCGCATCGCACGTTCTACTGCATGGCGATCTTTAGGATCTAGTAATTGGCGATCTTTGAGCGCGGCCCAAATACGGCGATAGCGGCGAATAACTGCTTCGGCTGCTCGCACCGGATCCATTCCAGGATAGAGAACACCAGATAAAGATAAGTCTTCGAGTTCGGCAGCGACGTTAAACATTGCAATATCTAAATCATGTTCGCGCTGGCCATCGCTTAAAGTTTTTTGGAACTCACCAGTTTCGGCATCGACAAGATAGGCGGCAAATCCTTCTGCATCTCGCCGAAATAAAGTATTAGAAAGGGAGCAATCTCCCCACCAAAATCCAAGTAAGTGAAGACGCACGAGCAAAAGAGCTAAGCCACTTGCCATGGTTGTTATGTCATGGGCGGTCACTGAGCCTGACAGTAAAATTCGGTATGGAAGTGAATACGGCAAGAATCTAGTGACAATTGCGCAGGGAAGCTCTTCGCCATTATTATCGGTTCGACCTTCAACGACAGCGATCTGTTCAACACATGGTGCATTGAGGTGGCTTAGTTCGCGAAGTACTTTGTACTCACGGTTAGCAAATTCAGAGACCGTCTCTTTCACTGCATAGACCTGTGCTTCGGGCTCACTTGTGGCGCGTACTAAGCGCACAACGTGGCGGGAGATTCCGCGCTTTTCAGCCAACGCTGGATCTTCAGGCCACTCCTCCAGCGGCTGATTCCATGGCAGGCCAGTAACCGCAGCGATCTCTTCGCCTAACCCGGTGATGCGTAGTGCCATAGAGCCTATTCTTGCCTATAAATGTGACGGGAAGATGAACTCGGTGTCACCGCTGGAGCCGGTGGTGGTTTTACAATGACTCCATGGCAATTTCAACGCGAATTAAGAAGGCAACGGCTCGAACCGTTAAAGCCCCCGCCCCGGCAGTTGACTATGGAACTTTGGGCGAGCCAATAAATCGAGCTCATCCTTTTTACTTTGGCTTCATTGCGACGCTGGGCGCACTAACGGCAATTGTGTTAATGCGTGCCCTTGCAAGCGTTAGCCAAATTTTCGTCTTGATACTGATCGCTCTATTTTTGGCGACCGGACTAAACCCTGCGGTTGAGGCACTTCGCAGGCGAAACATGTCTCGCAGCGCAGCAGTTGCCGTCATTTTTTCTGCCGTCATTCTCTTCGTCATCTTTTTTGCACTTGTTGTCTTGCCTCCAGTGATTTCTCAAGGAACTCAACTTATTGAAAAAGCTCCTCAATTACTGACTGATTTAAGTAACAATGCAACGATTGCAAACCTTAACGATCATTACGGAATAATCGATACGTTGCAGGAAAAATTAAAATCTGTTACCTCAAATGGCACACTATTAATATCAACTTTTGGTGGAGTTATTGGCGTTGGCAAATCTGTACTTTCAGGATTCTTCTCATTCTTAACTGTGCTTGTTCTGACTTTGTACTTCATCACCTCGCTCCCCCAAGCTGTAGAACTTGGTCTATCACTTGTTCCATCTAGTCGCCGCGAGCGTGTAGGACGCCTAACAGAGGCGATTATTGCGCGGGTAGGCTCATTCGTCGGCAGCCAAATAATCATCGCAGCAATGGCATCGGTTTTTGTCTTCTTCTTATCCCTGGCACTTGGACTTCCTTCACCAATTGCCATTGGCATGATCGTCTTAGTCTGCGGCCTGATTCCGCTGGTTGGCCACTTTATTGGCTGCTCAATCGTGACAATAATTGGGCTGACTCAGTCGGTTCTGATTGGACTCATCGCATTTCTTGCCTATGTTGTCTATGTCCAAATTGAAAACTATGTAGTTACGCCACGAATCATGAAAAAGACTCTCTCGGTTCCAGGTGCAGTAACAATCATCTCTGCACTCATTGGCTCTTCATTGCTTGGGCTAATCGGTGGCTTACTTGCAGTACCGGTAGCCGCAGCGATTATTTTAATCTTAGATGAAGTGGTTATTCCGCGCGCTAATAACTCTTAAAACTCCAGCGGAAGTACTTCTTGATCACCAGTAACAATTGAATTTATCTCAGATAACACTCTGTTAACAAAGGGTTCGCCTAACCATAAATGTTTTGCGCCATCAACTGCAATTATTTTTAACCTCGGAACTATGGAAAAGCGCTGCGCAGCCTCTTGTGGTTTTAAGTAATCATCGAGTTCGGGAACAAGTGCAACGATTGGACGCTGATCTAGATTCCAGTACAGCAGCTCTTCATCGGTTGTAGTCCGAAGCGGTGGACTCAGCAGAATCAACCCTTTATGGCGCAAATCTTTGGCATGACGCAATGCTAAGTCGGTTCCAAAAGACCAGCCAACTACCCATACATTTTCTAACTTCAACGTATCGAAACAGTAAGAAAGCATTTCTGCTACATCTAAGCCTTCAGCATTTCCATTATCAAACTCACCCGTACTGCTGCCCACCTCACTCGTAGTGCCACGAGTATTAAATCGGACTACGGTTATTCCAGCCATTGCTGGTAAACGATAAGCTGCTTTCTTAAATACATGACTATCCATCATTCCGCCAGCAGTTGGCAGTGGGTGTAGACACAAGATCGCCCCTCTGGATGCGCCAAGCGGCGCAGCAACTTCCCCAATTAAGTCGACACCATCACTGGTTATGACATGGAAAACCGTACGCTTGGCCGGCAAGATAGTGCTGGGTCTTATGATCTGGCTCATCCATGGAATCCTATCTACTCCGACTACGATTGTGCCCATGGCAACAAGACGTAAACCTTCGTTTAATTCACTTAATCCAGTTACCGGTGAAGATATCGGTACATATCTGATTATGAGCAAGCAACAGGTCAACGATTCAGTTGCTCATGCGCGAGCTGCTACTACTGCCTGGCAAGGCCTTGGTTTTGCTGGCAGAAAAAAAGTATTGCTGGCATGGAGCTCATTGATCATTGATCGAGTGGATCAAATAGCAGAGCTGATTTCTTTAGAAACTGGAAAGCCTCTCAGTGATGCACGCCTTGAAGTCAGTATTGCTGTGAATCACATCGGTTGGGCCGCGCGTAATGCAGAAGATATTATGCGAACTTCTTATCGCCGTCCTGGTTTGTTGATGGCAAACATGTCGGCGACCGTTGAACGTGCATCTCTTGGTGTTGTTGGAGTAATCGGACCGTGGAACTATCCAGTCTTTACTCCAGTGGGTTCAATCGCATACGCCTTGGCCGCTGGAAATACTGTTGTTTTCAAGCCGAGTGAGTACACACCTGGTGTTGGCGTGTGGCTTGAAGAGATTTTTAGTGAAGTCGCACCTTTCGCCGATATTTTTACGACCCTCACTGGCTTAGGTGAGACGGGAAGTGCTCTTTGTGCAAGCGGTATAGACAAGCTTTCATTTACTGGATCTACCCGCACCGCTAAATTAGTTGCCGCCCAATGCGCTGCGACCATGACACCTGTTGTCCTTGAATGTGGTGGAAAAGATCCAGTTATTGTCGCCGCCGATGCCAATATTGAGCGTGCAGTCGATGCAACAATGTGGTCTGCCATGGCTAATGCAGGTCAATCATGTATTGGCGCCGAACGTGTATATGTCGATGAACAAGTTGCTGATCAATTTATCGTCCGCGCCGTTGAATTAGCTGCAACTATTCACGCTGGCGCACCTGGGGATGGAAACTATGGCCCTGCAACCATGCCTGCCCAAATCAAAGTGATTCAATCTCACATAAAAGCTGCAATTGCCGATGGGGGCACGTGTGTTTATGGAGGACCACAATCTGTGCACGCTCCATTTGTGCAACCAGTTGTATTAGTAGATGTCCCAGAGAATTCAACGGCCATACGTGAAGAGACATTTGGTCCGATCATTATTATTAATCGTGTAGCTAATATGCGTGAAGCTATTGAACTATCTAACGCTTCCAAGTACGGGCTAGGTGCAAATGTGTGGTCTAAGCGCCAAGGCAAGCGAATTGCAAGCCAACTTCAATGTGGAATGGTGGCAATTAATTCAACATTTGCATTTGCAGCTATAGCATCAGTTCCATTTGGTGGTGTCAAAGATAGCGGTTCGGGTCGCGTACATGGACCAGAGGGCTTATTGGAATACACATTTGCGCGTACCATCGTGCGCACTCGTTTTTATCTGCCTCTAAGTTTCTTAAGTTTTAAACGCCGACCTGCAGATGACACAATAGTTATTAAGTTAACGAAGTTGCTAAAAGGGCGCTTGGGTTAATAACGCGGGGCGTTACGAGTTCGTTCAGTATTAGGGCGACGGTTATTTTTCTTGGCCCAACATGCACTGTGCCAATGTCTGCGGCTTTCTTCATCTCCATCTAGCCATGCAACTATGTGAGGGGTTGCCATAGGAATCATCTGATCGCATCCAGGGCATCGATACGGTTTATTTGAGCCCGAGCCTGTAAGTTTGCGGACTGTATAGAGACCCTCGTGATGTTCTTCAAAGCTTTGATTTGAGGTAGCGATATCGCGATCATCGGATTTCGGCCGCTTATTCTTGGGGTAGTTTCTGCGCGGACTCATGTGCCTATTTTCGCATAGTAGTATCACCTTATGAACGCTATCGAGGTCAAGGGCTTACAAAAGAGCTACGGTGCACTCCACGCGGTGCAAGGAGTTGATCTCAGCATTGCAACTGGTGAGATTTTTGCCCTGCTCGGGCCAAATGGTGCCGGTAAGACAACGATTGTTGAAATCCTTGAAGGCTTCCGAACTCGTGATGCCGGTGATGTAAGCGTCTTGGGCTTTGACCCACAGGGTGACGGTAATGCCGCACGGCAATGGCGCAATCGGATCGGTATCGTCTTGCAGTCGACCTCAGATTCGGGTGATTTAACTGTTATCGAAACCATCGAACACTTCAGTGGCTACTACTCCAACCCTCGTAATGTCGAAGAAGTCATTGATTCGGTGGGGCTAGAAGAAAAAGCTGGCTCATTGATTAGAAATCTATCGGGTGGCCAGCGCAGACGATTAGATGTCGCACTTGGCATTATTGGCAGCCCAGAGCTCCTATTTCTTGATGAACCAACTACAGGCTTTGACCCTGAGGCTCGCCGATCCTTTTGGGCACTTATCGAAAAACTTCGCGGGGATGGCACAACTATTTTGCTGACAACACATTATCTGGATGAGGCAGAAGCCTTGGCCGATCGAGTTGGCATCATTAGCGAAGGAAAAATTGTTGAAGTATCGACACCCACCGAGCTAGGAGGGCGCAGCACAGCACAAGCCCTGGTTTCATGGCGTGATGGTGCAGAGATTAAATCACTAGCAACAGATAATCCAACTTCGGTAGTTAGCAAATTAACTGCGCAATTTAATGGAGAGATCCCAGAACTCACCGTTACCCGTCCATCACTTGAAGATATATATCTGAAAATGATTGGGGTAACTCATGAATAAGATTCCTAGCGCGGTGTCTCTGGGTATCCGTCGCGGCGGCTTAGAGATTAAGCAATTTTCACGCCAGCGCGAATCCGTTATTTTTACCTTACTTTTTCCAGTGATTTTGCTCGTTATCTTTGGTTCAGTCTTTACTGACACAATTGCACCTAACGTAACTTTCTCTCAATACTTCGTTGCAGGAATGATTGCCTCAGGTCTGGTTAATACTGGATTTCAAGCGCTAGCAATTACTATTCCTCTCGAACGTGATTTTGGCGCGTTAAAGCGCTTGCGTGGCACACCGATGCCGGCTTCTAGCTATTTTATTGGCAAGGCGATTCTGGTTTCCATAAGTATGATTATTCAAATTCTGATGCTTCTTGGTTTTGGCGCGATCTTTTTTGGTGTAGATATGCCGACCGATATTAATAAGTGGATCACTTTTACGTGGCTAACTTTGCTAGGTAGCGCTTGCTCAACTGCTTTAGGTATCGCATTTTCAATTGTCCCAAAGAGTGGCAGAGGTGCATCTGCTGTGGTTTCTCCTATCGTTATTATTTTGCAGTTCTTTAGTGGAGTTTTTCTTATCTTTACACAGCTGCCTACGTGGATGCAGCAGTTTGCTGCACTCTTTCCGCTCAAATGGCTCACCCAGGGGATGCGTTCAGTTTTCTTACCGGACTCCTTTGCCTCACAGGAGGTAGCTAAATCCTGGGAAAACGGCAAGACTTTCGCGATCCTGATGGTGTGGTTAGTTATCGGCGTTTTCTTCTCGGTACGTAAGTTCAAGTGGGATCGTGATTAAGCGTCTCGTTCTTCTGCTTCTGGTCGCATTCCTTATTGCACCCACCGCTGATGCTGCGACAAAATCTCTACCCTCGCAGCACAAAATCATTATTCTTAAGAAAAAGATCAATCTCTCCCCTTCACCATCACCTACCTGGCCACCCAAAGGCTTTAAGAAAAATGGTGAGGTCTACGCAAAGATTCCCACCGCAAAGGAGCTCATTGGGACTGTTTCCAACAGCAAAGTATTAGCCCGCCAGCTTGCCCAATTAGTAGACGGGCTCCCAATCTGTGAAAAATACTCATGCGGGGCGGTACAACTAGCATCATTGAACGGGTGCACGTGGTGGGATATCACGGCAAAAGTTGTTGGACAAACGTCAGCGGATGACAAGACCATTAAAGTCTATGGAAATATTCGAACAACTATTAGAGAAACGGCAAGACGCCAAATTACGACGGTGCTGCTGATTAGCCAAGAGCCACTAGAACTTCATCGCACCGTTGCTGGAGTTATTGCCAACTGTCATCACGATGCGACAACTGAAAAGATTCCATCAACTACATATATACCAATTAGCGATTAGCTCCAGGAACCCACAGTTGGTCGCCGATTTCTTTATTGGAATAACGCGCAAGTACAAATAATAAATCCGAGCAGCGGTTTAAATATTTAGCTGTAATCGGACTTACTCCGCCGCCAAAGGCATGAATCGCCGCCCAAGTGCAACGCTCTGCACGTCGAACTACAGTTCGCGCAACATGTAGGTGTGCTGCAGCTGACGTACCCGATGGCAAAACAAATGAGCGAAGAGATTCAAGCTCGCTGTTGTACTTGTCGATTGCAGTCTCTAGGTATTCCACTTGCGACTCAAGAACACGTAAGGGTTCAAATGCAGGCGAATCTACAATAGGAGTACATAAATCTGCTCCCACATCGAAGAGATCATTTTGGATGCGCACCAAAAGTGCGCGAACATCATCGCTGAGTTGATCAGTTGAGAGCACGACGCCAATTGACGAGTTAGCTTCATCTACGGTCGCATACGCCTCAAGGCGTGGATCATTCTTTGATGTTCGGCTCATGTCCCCAAGGGACGTGGTGCCGTCATCACCTGTCTTGGTATAAATGCGCGTTAAATTAACCATGCCCGTAGCCTATAAGTAGACTGCCACCATGGCATCTCTGGACCGCTTCCGCGTTGTAGGCGGAGCACGCCTGCATGGTGACGTGACGGTGACTGGGGCAAAAAACTCAGTACTTAAACTAATGGCCGCCTCACTATTGGCCAGTGGTAAAACAACCATTAGCAATGTTCCAGAGATCGCAGATGTAGACATCATGTCTGACCTCTTGACGCGCTTAGGTTGCACAGTCGTTCACAATGAATCCACGGTAACTATCGATGTACCGGCAACTCCTGGTCACCGCGCCGATTATGACTTAGTGCGAAAAATGCGGGCATCTATAAATGTTTTAGGTCCCCTCGTTGCCCGAGTTGGACAAGCCGAAGTTGCACTTCCTGGTGGGGATGCAATTGGTTCTCGGGGATTAGATTTTCATATTAAAGGTTTAGAAACTTTGGGGGCAAAGGCTCACATAGAGCACGGCTATGTTATTGCAGAAGCGCCAAACGGATTAGTCGGTGCCAGCGTTGAGTTAGATTTTCCCAGCGTTGGGGCAACTGAAAATATTATGACGGCTGCCGTATTGGCCAAAGGCATAACAACGATTGATAACGCAGCACGCGAACCTGATTTAGTCGATCTCGGCGAGTTTCTTGTTTCAATGGGAGCCAAGATCCAAGGCCTTGGTACTCCACTCATAACTATTACCGGCGTATCCGAGCTGCACCCGACAACACATGTCACGATTCCCGATCGAATTATCACTGGGACGTGGGCCTTTGCCGCAGCGATGACTCGTGGAGATATAACGATTCACGGTGCACGGGCTAGAGATTTAGAGTTGCCGTTGGAAAAGCTAGCCAGTGCTGGCGCAATCGTTACGTCTACGTCAGATGGAATTCGCATACGTATGGACTCGCGTCCCCAAGCAATCGATGTATCTACGCTGCCATACCCTGGTTTTCCAACTGATTTATTGCCTATGGTTATTGCGCTCAATGCGATTGCAGATGGACACTCACTGGTGACTGAAAATGTCTTCGAATCACGTTTTATGTTTGTTAATGAACTAATACGATTAGGCGCTCACATTAACGTTGATGGACATCACGCCTCGATTGATGGAATTGCCGAACTATCTGGGGCACCTGTTGAAGCAACTGATATTCGCGCTGGTGCCGGCTTAATTTTGGCGGCATTGGTCAGCGATGGTGAGACAACTATCGATCAGGCATTCCATGTCGATCGTGGATATCCACAATTTGCCGAACAACTCTGTAGCCTAGGTGCGAAAGTGAGCCGTGAATAATGCCTCCAATCCCAGATCGTAATTTAGCCCTCGAACTTATTCGAGTCACTGAGACTGCCGCAATTGCTGCTGCGCCATGGGTTGGACGTGGAGAAAAAAATCTTGCCGATGATGCTGCAGTAAAGGCAATGCGCGCGATGATTAACACGGTCGATATGGCTGGTGTTGTTGTTATCGGTGAAGGTGAAAAAGATAGTGCGCCGATGCTGCATAACGGTGAACACGTGGGCAATCAAGAAGGCCCTCAGTGCGATGTCGCCGTAGATCCAATCGATGGAACATCACTGACTGCCAATGGAATGAATGGAGCAATCTCTGTCATTGCGCTCTCCCCTCGCGGCACAATGTATGACCCACAAACCAGTTTTTATATGAACAAGATCGTCACTGGTCCAGAGGCTGCCCACGTTATTGATCTCGAGGCTTCGACTGCTCAAAATATAAATGCGGTTGCAAAGGCTAAGAACTTATCCGTGAGCGACATAACCGTCGTCGTACTTAATCGCCCGCGACATGAGCAGCTAATCGCCGAAATTAGAGCAGCAGGTGCACGAATCCGATTGATTCAAGATGGCGATGTAGCCGCTGCGATTGAAACTGCCCGGCCACATACTGGTATTGATCTATTAATGGGTATTGGTGGAACACCTGAAGGTGTTATTACCGCCGCTGCGATGATTTGTTTAGGTGGCGCAATACAGGGGCGTCTGCATATCGATGGCAAGGCATCTGGTCCAGTGCTGCACACCAGAGATTTAGTGAACTCCGATGATGTATTTCTTGCCGCCACTGGAATTACCGACGGCGAACTGATTAAGGGAATCCGCTACACAAGTTACGGCGCAGTTAGTCAATCAATTGTGATGCGTGGAAAGTCTAAGACTGTTCGAGTTATTGAGACTGAACACCACTTAAAATAACTTACTTACTAACCGTTTCAGTCAAGATTGAGACACGATTATTTGCAACCGATAAGAATCCACCACTTACATTAAATGAAGTGGTGGTTCCATCGCTACCTTTAATACTTACTTGACCATCGACAAGGACTCCAAAGAGCGGTGCGTGATCACTTAATATACCTAGATCACCTTCAACTGTTCGGGCAGAGACAAAAGTTGCCTCTCCCGACCAGACGCGCTCTGTTGGAGATACGAGTTCGACTTTAAGTGTCATTGTTTGTACTTATTTCCCAACACTTGCAGCAAGTTCGGCGGCACGACGCTCTACGTCATCTAGGCCACCGCACATGAAGAATGCCTGCTCTGGAACGTGATCGTACTTTCCATCGGCAAGTGCCTCAAAGGCTGCAATTGTGTCGACTAGTGGAACAAATGAACCTTCGATACCGGTGAAGACCTTGGCAACGAAAGTATTTTGTGACAAGAAGCGCTGAATACGACGTGCACGACCTACCAAAATGCGATCTTCTTCAGAGAGCTCATCGATACCAAGGATGGCAATGATGTCTTGAAGATCCTTATAGCGCTGCAATATCTGCTTAATACGGTTAGCAACACGGAAGTGGTGCTCACCGATATAGCGTGGATCCAAGATGCGAG
>JBMOET010000007.1:0-38631 GCA_049314595.1 Candidatus Planktophila sp.
CTATTGTTGTGAGATCGCAATCAATAAAGAGTGAGATTACCTTTGTCTCATCGGTCTTAACATGGCAGGCATATAACCAATGGGGGGGTGCATCAATCTATAAAGGTGCCAACGGTAAGAGTGATACCAAGAGCAGCCAAGTGAGTTTCGATCGCCCTTATGATGGAGATGGCACTGGTCAGTTCCGATACATGGAACAACCACTAGTAACAATGATTGAACAGCTAGGTTTAGATACTAGCTATATGACTGATGTAGATTTAGATAAGGGACCAGTTATTAACTCTGGCTCACTAGTCTTTGGTGGTCACAGCGAATTCTGGACTCAATCAATGCGCTCTACTGTAGAAAACGCGGTAGCCTCCGGAATAAATCTTCTGATATTTGGTGGCAATACTGCATATGCGCGCACAGAATTAAAAGGCAGAGAACTAATTGGCCGTATTCCATTCCGCGATACAAATAATCCGGAATCTCTTTTAATCGGCTCGCAGTACTTTGCATTAGGGATTAAGAAAGATCTAGAGTCACAGAATAAATGGCCTTTTTCTGTCTTAGGAAATAATGCAATCATCAAAGGTATATATGGCTACGAAGCCGATACGGCAATGGGAACAAAGGGGCCAGGAGTAGAGATTTTGGCACGAGCGACAATAAGCCCCACTGAAAAAGGATGGGTCGCAATGTCCACCTATTACACGGGCGCTAGCGGTGCCACAGTGCTCAATATGGGCACAAATGGCTGGGTATGCGCGATGCAGAACCGCTGTCCCTGGGGGCACAGCTTTGATGCCTATGCGCAGAGTCAGGTCAGACTTGTAACTGCAGCAGTGCTCAAGGCGGCAAAATCTAGAAATTGGAGGGTGGCTCAGATTGAAATTCCCACGCGCCTTTAACTATTTGCGTATAGAGTCGGTTAAAGAGTTTGCACAGGAGAGGCGGGCTGCGTGAACGAAGACGATGATATGGATGAAATCATCACAGAGGAAATGCTCTGGGATCGAATTCCTGAAGTCGATGGAGAAGAACGTGCCAGCACATATTACGAACTCAGTGCCCGTATATATGCCCGTGGACAATATGACGAAGCACTCGCCTTAGCTGAAACCGCTCGCGATATTTATTCAACACTCGGTGCAAATGCACCAAGCGAAGGCTTAGCCCAGGCGTATTCGGCAATTGGATATAACTTAAATCAATTAAAACGTATGGATGAAGCTGCAACTGCGATGAGTAAAGCTGTTGAGATTTTGCGTGAAAATAAGTCGCCCATCGCTTTAGAGCTTGCTTGCACTCTTGGCGAATGGTGGTACACATCCAAGCAGTACGACAAAGTTGTACAGACAATGCGCGAGTGTGCACAGGAGCACCTTGTAGATGGAAATGAAATTGGCGCAGCTAATGACCTGCACCTTATTGGTTGTGCAGAGCGCGAGTTAAAGAACTACGAAAAAGCAATCGATTCCTTTAAAGAAGCGCGCATATTGTTTAAGCGCAACAAAGAAGTAATCCATGTTGCCAGATGTGATCAAAAAATGGCTTCATGTCTGATTGAACTTAATGAAGGCGAACTCGCCCTTGAGACTGCCCGCCGAGCCATAGATGTTTTTGAAACAGGACACGATCATCGGCGTGAGACTTTTGCGCTCTTTGAATTTGGGAAAGCCCAAGTTTTATTAGAGAAATTCGATGATGGTTTAGCAACACTGGAACAAGTTCTTTCAGTCGTCACCGACGATGAACCCAAGGACTTTGAGTTCATTATTGATGTTGAGTCTCGAATTGCAAAGATCATACGTATGCAGGGTCGCAATGAAGAGGCTGATGAGATTGAACGACGCTTAAAATCGGTACAAGAGGCGCTAGAAGAAGAGCCAGAGGCTTGATTCAGCGATTAAAGCACCTGCCCGAGATACGCATAACAATGGTCTGTATGGGCAATATCTGCCGTTCACCCATGGCCGCGGCAGTGTTGTCTAATCGCACAGCCGGCTGGACCAGCCCCCGAATCAATGTTGATAGTTCAGGCACAGGTGCATGGCATGTTGGTCAAGGCGCACATCCAACATCTCAACAAGTGTGGCAGAGGGCTGGTTATGAATATATCCATGCCGCACGTCAATTTCAAGCATCAGATTTCTTCCTTACCGATTTAATCTTGGTAATGGATTCGAACAACTTTCAGAATGTAATAAAGCTTGCCGAAAGCGACGAGTCTAGGAACAAAGTCTTTTACTTGCGAAGTTTTGATGAGTCTCTTAAATCAATTCATCCTGATTCGGCGGATTTTTCTAAACTTGAAGTGCCAGATCCATATAACCAATCGGTTGAAGCCTACGAGGAAACGCTTTCTATGATTGAGCGCGCCGTAGATGGCCTATTGCAAGAGTTAACGCGCCAATAAGTGCGCCACAAGCCGCAACAATAAGCGGCCATTGAACGTCTCCCTTGCTCCACATAGCACCGCCCCAGATTCCAGCACCAAGCACTGCAAAATTCATTGATGCTTGGTACACGCCTTGTGCACGCCCGCGATGATTGCTCTCGCTCATACCTGCAATCCACGCTTTACCCACGCCATCGGTAAGGGCTGGGAATAATCCATAAAGCGCAAGTGCAATAAGTGCAACCATGTGATTGTTTGTGAAGCCCAAGGTTGCATAAGCGACAGCAAATGCCAACAGACCTACTGCGTAAACAACTCGGGGAGATAATTTATCGGCAATGTAACCACCAGGAAAAGCAGCTAGCACTGTAATTCCGCTAAAGAGCATGTACGAAAGCACGACGCCATTTGTAGAAAAGCCAATATCGTGTAAACGCAAGAGCAAGAGAACATCAGGGATATTTGTTAGCTGAATCAAAACCAAGAGTGCAATCGCACGCTTCAAAGGTGATGGAAGTTTTGGATGTGGTGTTTTTTGCGCCTTTTCTACCTTAGGTTTTACAAAACTTTCTTTGACTAGCAAGGTGAGTAACCCTGAAATTATCGCTGGAATAAGCGCCCATTTAGCTACTGCTCGGACATCACCATCGAGCATCGCTAAGCCGATAAGTGCGATCCCAGGTCCAATAACCGCGCCGATATTGTCGCCAGTGCGGTGAAAACCAAAGGCCTTACCAAGGTTGGCCTTACCGACTGAGTCTGAAATTAATGCATCGCGCGGAGCCCCACGCATGCCTTTGCCTATTCGATCGGTAACACGCCCCAAGAAAACTAAAGGCCAGCTAGTGGCAACGACAACAAGGGCTTTACCGACTCCAGCAAGGGAGTAACCTGAAATAACAAATGGTCGTCTACCGAATCGGTCACTTGATTTACCACTTATCAATTTTGTAAAACCTGCGGCAGCCTCTGCGCAACCTTCAATGAGTCCAAGTGCTAAAGGCGCTGCACCAATTACACCAGTTAAGAGAATAGGAAGTAATGGATATAAAAGTTCACTGGCTGCATCTTGGGCTAGTGAGACGAGAGTTAAAAGAATTAAGTTTCGCGATAACCAGGTTTTCATCATTTTGGTAAGTGTTGTAAGGCCCAGTGGTACATGGCAATTGCCCCGGCGGCCGATGCGTTCATCGAACGCGTGGAACCATATTGATTAATTTCATAAAGAACTTCACATACAGCAATACCTTCATCTGACATGCCCGCACCCTCTTGACCAAATAGAAGCACACAGCTTTCAGGTAACTGCGCACTTTCTAACTGCTTCGAGCCAGGAACGTTATCGATTCCAATAATGGGAATCTTGTTTTCTTTACACCAGACCGAAAAATCCTCAACAGTAGGGTGATAAAAGACAGTTAGGTATCTATCAGTAACCATTGCTCCGCGCTTATTCCAGTCGCGCTTGCCAACAATATGTACACCGGCAACATTAAAAGCATTAGCAGTTCGAACTACAGAACCGATATTTAAGTCATGCTGCCAGTTCTCGATTGCGATGTGCAGCTTATGACGCTTGGTATCTAGATCGGCAACGATAGCTTCAACAGACCAGTACCTGTAATGATCGAGAACATTTCTGCGATCCCCATTTAGTAATAACTCAGGATCGAATTGATCGCCTTCAGGCCATGGTTTTTCATGAGGCCCAACACCTACAACTGGGAAAAATTCACCTGGGCCAATGGTGGCGGGGGTAGTTGGAGAAGACACGGTGTCACTCTAAACTGATTACATGACTGCTATCAACACCATCGCTTATGTCGTTCATATTCTCTGTGTAATTGTCCTTCTCTCTTTGTTGCTCCATCAGTGGAATAAGAGCCCTCGAAAGTTAAGCCCTGGAATCTTGCATGTTGGACTCACCGCGTTGGTAGCGGGTGTAGTGATGGTAGGGATGTTTAACACGGCGCATCCAGATGAAACACTCAACCACACAAAGATTGGAATCAAACTGCTCATACTCCTAGCGATTCTTGGCATCAGTTATACGAATGTTAAGAAACCTGAGTTGGCAAAAAACACATGGCTCCTTTTAATTGGTCTAACGATGACCAATATTCTTATCGCATCGCTGTGGCACTGATAGGCCGATGCGCAATAAGTACTTTTTCGCTGTACTTGCAATATCAACTGCACTTTCAGCGCTACCAGCACAAGCTGTCTTATCAGCGGCCTCGATTCCAGCTGTCTTTGATGAGTTTTTAAAACTACCCGCATTAGCAAACCCAGCAGTTGTTTTGATTGATGGCATATCGGGCGATGTTGTTTATGAGAAGAACTCTTTTTCTCAACGCAAACCCGCATCGGTCATGAAGATATTTTCAGCTGCATCGGCGCTGACATATTTAGAGCCAGAGAAGAAATTCACCACACAGGTGTGGCTCAGTGACCAACCAAAAACTTTGGTAATTCAGGGGACGCTCGACCCATGGATTAGCTTGAGCCATAGCGTCGCCCGGAAAATGCAGCGCGAGTCACTTCCATATCTTGCCTTCAACGCAATGAGTGCAATCAAAAAAAGTAATGGTGGATCGCTCAAGAGTATTAAAGTTGAATATGCAGGGCTGTATTCGCAAGATGTAGCCAATCTAAAAGCTTTTTGGGCTAAACGTGGCTTTAAACCAGTCATGAAAGCTGTCACAAGCAGTAAAGCTTTACTTGATTCAAGTGAATTTATCGTTGGGGATACATCCCCGGAGCTATCTCAAATCCTAGATTTCACACTCAAGTGGAGCGATAACTTACTTGCAGAGCGCTTAGCACGCCTGTCTTCGCAGGCTGCAGGTTATCCACTTAATGATTTTGGCGTGCAACTGACCTTCGAACAACTTCTCAATAGTTTTGAGATCGATGCGTCAAAATTAATTGCCGTCGATGCCAGCGGATTATCAAAAGAGAATCGAATCACAGCAAGCATGTTAGGTAAACTCCTCTTTAAACTCCACAACAACCCAAAGTACCAACTCCTGTATGACTCACTGCCAGTTGGCGGTGTTTCAGGAACGCTTCGCTATCGCTTCCTAACTACTGCGCCTAGTGCTATTGGCTTAGTGCGCGCTAAAACGGGAACGCTCAACGGCACAGTAACCCTTGCAGGCTATGTTGAAGCCACTGATCGCGAATATATCTTTGTTACTTTGGCCGATGAGATCCCACGTGGAACGCGTTCTAGCGATAAAGCTCGAGCAGCGATTGACCGATTGTTGGGCAGAATTGCAGCTCCTAATATTCCGGCAGAAATCTCTGAAGCTACTCCAGCACCTTAATTATTATCGAAGACTTTGATTGACCCGCCATAACAAGCCACCCACGTCCTAGATGTTGGGGCGTCATATGTCACGCCGATTGGCTCGTTACAGACTTTAATAGTTTGGATCGTTTTCATAGAACTTGTTCGAACTTTCGAAACAGTATCACTCGTAAAATTAACTACAAAGAGGGCAGTACCGTCACTAGAAATAGCCAGGGATCGCGCAGCCTTACCAGTTGTTACAGTTCCTAAGCTTTTTCCTGCAACTAAATCCCAGGAAGCGACCTTGCCTGATAAGTTCAGAGTTACATAGAGCTTTGTATTATCTGGTGATAAAACAATTGCTCGAGGGTTACTTCCAATTGGAATATACGAGATAGAAAAATTGTCCAAATTTATGACATGGATTCGATTGCCACCCATTTCGGCCACGTAGGCAGTTTTGCTGTCACTACTGACTGCAATACCCCGCGGATAACGACCTATTTTGATAGTTTTCACCGTCTTTTGACTAGCCACTGAGATTACTTTTAGATCATATGAGCACCAGTTAGAGACCAAGATGTACTTATTATCCGGAGTCACTTCGACAACTTTTGGTACTGATCCAACTGGATAAACCGCATCGATGGAGTATGTCGCTAGCTCAATACGATAGAGAAAACTTGTGTCGTAATGCGACGCGGGCGAACACGTATCGTGGCCTTCGCGATTAAAGCCTTTTCCATACATGGCGTAGTTAGTGACATATAAGTACTTGCCATCAGGCGAATAAGCACCTTCAACCGGTGCGCCTTTAAATATCGTTGAATATTTCGAGAGACCATACTTTGAAAGCTTCACTGAATCTGCAACTGTCTTCACTAATTCAAAAGTATTAGCGTTATAAATCGTCACGCTATGCCGGTACATCATATTGTGGGCGCTTACTAACCCTGTGCCAGATGAGCGAACTGATTTGGGAGAAATCGTTCCAGTTATCGTCTTAATAAGTGCCATCTTTGTATCGCTAGAAAGCACTTCACTCTGTGCCGGTAAAGAGATGGCACAGAGTGATGTGATTAATGTAAATAGTAGAAAGTTACGGCGCATGCCCTAACTCTAATGGTTATTTATTAGTCGTCGTCCTCTTCTTCGTCTTCATCATCGTCGTCGTTGTTGCCTTCATGCTCGCCGCCCTTAGGAGGTTTGACTCCAATTGAAGGGTTCTTAATTGGTGCAGGTGCTTTTACAGTTGCAGTTGCCTTAGGGGCAGGCGCTACAGTTGGCTCCTCGCTACTTTCTGTAGTAGAAACTGTTTCGATTCTTATCGATGGATTTGGATTAGTGCGCTCCATCGATGCCGATCCTGCTGCTGGAGTTGATGTAGCAGGCACGACAACTGGATCTTTTGAAGGCTGTGTGGATGCGACTACCTGATCTGTAGGTGCAGCGGCGGCAGTTACGTTTGACACTGCACTGGCCGGAGACCCCTGATGTGTTTGTGCAAAAACTGTACCCACGCCAAAAATTGCAACGGTGACCAGTAAGGCCATTACGGGAAGAGTTTTAGCTACAGGGCGAGGGGACGCTGATTTGTCAGCGTCGGCTATTTCAAACCATTCAGGCTTTTGATCTGGGGACATTAGGAGATCCTTTCGTTAGAGGAAAAGTAACCCCTTTGGCTGTGAAGAATCTGTGAACATCACACGTAGTTGCTGAGTAATCTTATGCAGTGAAAACAACTACGCGTGGATATATAGATCTGATGAAGCTTCGGGTCGTAGAACTGCTCCTAGTTAGTACTTTGCCGGCCATGGTTTTAGCTGCTAAAGGCCTGCCATCTTTCACACTGGTTGCAATGACAATTCTTGCCGGAACATTATCGGCAGGAAGCGCGAACGCTTTTAACATGGTGATTGAAAGTGATATCGATAAGTTAATGGCACGCACTTCTAAGCGACCAATTGTGACAGGAGTCTTAAGTAAGCAACAAGCAACTATTTTTGCAACTTTAATTGGCGTGCTATCACTAATTATCTTTTGGATCTTTACTACCCCGCTAGCAACACTGCTTTCATTGATTGCAATCGCCTTTTATGTTCTTGTTTACACAGTTGGATTAAAGCGTCGAACATCGCAGAATATTGTGTGGGGTGGCGCAGCAGGATGCATGCCTGTATTCATTGGTTGGGCGGCGGTTACTAACTCTCTTTCAATACCAGCACTTGCATTCTTTATGGTGATCTTTTTCTGGACTCCACCGCACTTTTGGGCATTAGCAATTAAGTACAAAGATGATTATTCAGCCGCTGGAATTCCTATGCTGCCAGTTGTTGCTACTAAGGCTCGCGTTCATCGCGAGATGTGGTTCCATACGATTTTGATGATTGCATCATCTATCTGGTTGATTCTTTCGGCCTCATTGCCTATGTGGTCATTGATTGTGACTGTGCTATTAGGCTTAGTTTTTGCCCGCGAACTTATTGCTTTGAAAGAGAGTTCACCTGACTATGGCAAAACTGCAGGAAAGATTTTCCAGTGGTCAATAACTTATTTAAGTTTGTTATCGGTAGTACTTGTAGCTGCTCAGCTCAGCGCTTGAGTTAAGTCTTTAATTAAATCACTCGAGTGTTCTAAGCCAACTGATAAACGAAGCACTGATGGAGTTATGCCCATTTGTACCTGCACTTCTGGGGCTAAACGGCGGTGTGTAGATGAGGCCGGGTGAGTAATAAGTGATTTACTATCTCCCAAGTTATTAGAGATATCAATGACTTTTAGCTTGTTCATAAAGGCAAAGACTTGGCTTTGATCGCCCACAAACTCAATACCTACAGTGGTTCCACCACCGCTCATCTGTTTCATGGCAAGGGCGTGTTCAGGGTGTGACTTAAGCCCGGGGAAGCGCACAGATTTGATCTCTGCGCGTGATTCTAAGAACTCGGCGATGACCTGTGCATTTTCCACCATGCGCTCAACGCGCATCTGCATTGTCTCTAAGGATTTAACAAGAACCCACGCGTTGAATGGACTAAGTGAAGGCCCGGTGTGACGAGTAAAGGGCATAAGTTTTTCGTGAATATAGGCAGACGAACCAAGAATGGCACCAGCTAAAACTCGTCCCTGACCATCGATATGTTTTGTTGCCGAGTACATGACAACGTCTGCGCCTAGTTGTAGCGGCTTTTGTAATACTGGAGATGCCATGACGTTATCAACGATTACGGTTGCACCGACTTTATGAGCAAGATCGCTGACCATCTGAATATCAACAATCTCCATGAGGGGATTACTGGGTGTCTCAATAAAAACCGCTTTAGTTGGCTTGCTTAGCGCCTTCGCCCAGGCAGCTGGATCATTTCCTTTGACTAGTTCAAAGGTCACGCCCCACTTTGGCAAGAACTCTGTAATCACAACATGGCACGATGAAAACATTGCAGCAGATGCAACAACATGGTCGCCTTGTTCTACTAAACACGCTAACGATGAAAACATCGCCGACATTCCAGAGCCAGTTGCTACGCAGAAATCTGCGCCTTCGATCGCCGCCAAACGTTGCTCAAACATTGCAATAGTTGGATTATGAAAACGGCTATACAAAAAGTGTTCAGTCTCATCAGCAAAGGATGCGTTTGCTTCTTCGGCACTGGAATACGTAAAACCACTATTTAAGTAGAGCGCCTCTGAAGTCTCGCCAAAACCAGACCGGGCAAGGCCCGCGCGCACCGCATGCGTTTGCGGATGTAGATCCCATTCAGGCTCGTCGCGCTCATTGCGGGGGCGGTATCCCCATGGTGTACTCACCGGTTAATTGTGGCAGAGTTATACCCATGTCTAACACTGCAATCTCGGTCACCGATTTAAGCAAGAAATACGGCGAACGTATGGCCGTTTCGCATGCGACTTTTGAAGTTCCACTTGGCACAATCTGCGGTTTTGTAGGGCCAAATGGCTCTGGCAAGACCACCACCATGCGTATGTTGTTGGGGTTAATAACGCCAACAGGTGGCACCGGTGAAATTTTGGGTGAATCAATCAAACACCCTGAAAAGTATTTACCGCGAGTTGGCGCAATGATTGAAGGACCAGCGTTTTATCCAGCACTGAGCGGTAAAGAGAATTTGAACTACCTAGCAACTCTTGGTGGCTTTTCAACTGATCGAGTACAGGGATTACTTGAGCAAGTAGGTCTTGGCGATCGAGGTAAATCAAAGTACAAGACATATTCATTGGGAATGAAGCAGCGCTTAGGCATCGCCGCGGCCTTGCTTCCAAATCCACAGTTGTTAATGCTGGATGAGCCAACTAATGGTTTAGATCCTGAAGGCATACAAGAAGTGCGCGCCTTATTGCGCTCGCTAGCAAATAATGGAACATCAGTCTTTGTTTCCTCGCACTTACTATCAGAGCTCGAATTAATAAGTGATTACTTAGTTATGTTGCGAAAAGGTGAAGTCGTTTTCACTGGCAAAATGACGGATTTAATGTTTAGTCAACAACCTGTAATTATTGCTAAAGGCGCTAATGAGAACGATCTAGCCACACTACTTTCAATCGCAGAGACTGCTGGCCATCACGCAGTGATTCGTGATGGTGCAGTCCATGTTGAAGGTCCGGCTGATTGGGCAGTTGAATTTAACCGTGCAGCATTTACCGCCGGCATAACTTTGTCCCAACTGACTCCGCAGTTACCGAATCTTGAAGAAACCTTCTTTGAAATGACGGGTGAAAAATAATGTGGAATGTAGCTTTTGCAGAGCTTCGTAAATTGCGCCGCCCATCGCTCTTTATGGGAACTATGGGCGCAGTAGTTTTCTTTAGTGCTCTATTTTCTTCGCTGCTGTTTCTTCTTATTGATTCCCCCGATGGAAACTCAGACCGTGGGCGAACAGTAAGCCGAGAAGTATTGGGGCTTGCAACAGGTGGTGTCCAAGGCTTTACCAGCGTTGGTGGCTTCTTAGGAATAATCGCCCTGTGTGTTTTTGCGGCTCAAACTGCGCAGGAGTACACCTACGGAACTTTGCGAAATTTATTAGTACGTCAACCAGGGCGATTGCGTATTCTTGCTGGCAAATTTATCGCCATGAAACTATTTGCACTCGTGATGATTGTTTTATCTGCCATAGTCAGTATTAGTGCCTCGGTAATTTTGGCTCCACGCGCCAAAGTTTCAACAGATTTGTGGTTTGGCGCCGATGGGCGACATGCCTTATTTACAAGCTTCATTAATATAATTATTTCAGTCATTGGCTTCGGAACTATCGGAATGGTCCTAGGACTACTACTTCGCTCACCAATAAGTGCAATCTCTTTTGGCGTTCTGTGGCTCTTGATTATTGAAAATCTGTTAATTGCCGTGAAGAATTCACTGCAAAATTGGATGCCCGGTGCGCAACTTTCTGCGATTGCATCCGGGGGTGTACCTCGGGGAATGACGACTGGGATTGAGTACTCACACGCACTATTAGTTGGAGGCATATATGTCGCCATTGGCGCCGTAGTTGCCTCGTTTCTATTTGTGCGCCGTGACGTATCTAATTAAGGACACCAGCCGCTATTACCAAGGTTTTCTAAGCTCATTCATTTATTCTTAAGCCCTTCCCCCGGAGGTCTTACTGTGAAAAAAAATCGAGCTATTTCACTTGCTCTGATCGCCATTCTGACGCTTTCAACAGCGCCAGCTGTGGCAAAGACCCCAAAACCAACGTTGGCCCAGATTGAGGCTGCAAAGAAAGCTGAAGCCGCAAAAAAGAAGGCAGCGGATGCACAAGCAGCTAAGTTGGCGGCAGCTAACCAGAGTCTGCGCACACTAACTGCAAAGGCCAATGCCGCCACAGCGTTGTATGTAAAAGCGCAAAGGGAGCTGGCTATTGCCGAAGCTGCAGCGCGAGCTGCGGCGCAGTATGCCGCTGAAACTGCTGCGGCGGTGGACGAGGCACATAGAGTTATCGGCAAACTTGCCGCTAACGCATACATACTTGGCGGAAATATGAGCGAGATTGAACCTTTACTCAGTGCTAATGGCCCACAAGATCTAATGGATCAACTCAGCACACTAAGTACGTTGGGTTCAAAGAATACGATTGCACTTGAAAGATTTAAAGCCGCAGAAGTTATTGCGCGGGCAGCAAAGAAAGCTGCCGACGAAGCTAAAATTGCACAACAAAAAGCGACCGATAAAGTTGCTGCAGCTAAGAAAGTTGCTGATGATGCTAAGGCTGAGCAAGCTAAAGAAGTTGCTAAGTTACAAAAAGTTCAAGATCAGTTAATGAAAGAGTTGTTGAGCGCACGCAAATTTAGAACAACGCTTGAGCAACAACGCCAGCTTGCACTCTTAGAAGAAGCACAAGCTAATCAAGCAACACAGACGGCTGGACAATCTAAGGTTTGGCCAGACATCGGTTTCAAGGGTCGCTCAACGATTCGAACTTCCCAAGCTCAGCGATTAAAGGCCGTTGAGTTTGCCAAAAAACAAGTCCTTGCCAGAAAACCATATGTATGGGGAACGCAGGGACCAAATACTTTTGACTGTTCAGGCCTTGTCTATGCAGCATATAAGTTCGCGGGATTGGATTGGCCAAATTGGGATCGCCTCAACTCAGCGCTGTATTCGGGCTATACCAAGCATGTTTCGCTCAACGCCCTTGAGCCTGGAGACCTGTTGTTTTATTCATATAAGGGAACGATTTCAACGATTCATCACATCACTATTTATGCGGGTAACGGCATGATGTGGGAGGCTAATTCAAAGAATGCAGGCCTTTTGTATTCAAGTATTTACAGTGTCAAAGGTCTTATGCCATTTGGTGGTCGGGTCTAGTCTTATCGCATGACATCGAGCCTTCCCGCTATCAGAAGCGCGGTTCGCCCATGGCTAGAGAAATTCGAAGCTGGCGATTGTGTTCTTGTAGCAGTATCTGGTGGCGCAGATTCATTAGCGCTTGCATACGCATTATCAGTTGAAGCAAAGAAGTTAGCGATTAGTGTTGAAGCAATTACCGTGGATCATCAGTTGCAGAGCATCTCTGCAGATCAAGCATCGAAAGTTGTCGCGCAAATGCTTTCCTTAGGTATCGCAACCACTATTGAAAAAGTTGTTGTAAATATTACTGAAGGGCTAGAGGCTTCTGCACGCGCTGCACGTTATGAAGCATTAATGAAAATCCAAGTCAGAACTGGTGCAGTTGCTGTTTTCTTAGGTCACACACACAATGATCAAGCTGAAGGAGTTTTACTCGGCCTTGCTCGGGGATCTGGAACACGTTCGCTTTCGGCAATGGCACCACACAAAGGAATCTATATCCGCCCGCTTCTTTCAATTACAAGGAGTGAGACTGAAAGTGTGTGTGCCGAAGTTGGATTAACTCCTTGGAATGATCCGCACAATCAGGACACCACTTTTGCGCGCGTACGTGTTCGCACGCAAGCGCTACCAGCGTTGGAAGCTGCAATTGGACCTGGAATTTCGCAAGCGTTAGTGCGAAGCGCAGAACTCCTGCGCCACGATGCAGATGCACTCGATGAATGGGCAGAGCGTGAGGCAGCGCTTCTAGATTTATCGGATCTAGAGTGCGATCACCTGGCCCAGCTACCCAAAGCCATCAGGAGCCGAATTATTCGAATGGCTATATATGCCGCCGGGGCTCCCAGCGGATCGGTCTCAGCCGAGCATGTGAGCGCAGTTGAGGCGCTCATTACCGCGTGGAATGGGCAGGCAGAGGCACATTTGCCGGGTGGTGTGAAGGTTGGGCGTTTTTCGGGCAGACTTTCGCTCTTACATCACTAGCAGGGGAGCCGGCGTGGATTTAGCAGGAATTGAGAAGGACATCGAACGAGTAATCGTCACCGAGGATCAGCTGCAAGCCAAAATTATTGAGCTCGCTGCACGCGTTGATAAGGATTACGAAGGCAAAGATCTTCTTTTAATTGGCGTCCTTAAAGGTGCAGTAATGGCGATGGCCGATCTTTCGCGAGCATTGCAACGCCATGTCGAAATGGATTGGATGGCAGTTTCTTCATACGGCTCGGGAACAAAGTCAAGTGGTGTCGTTCGAATCCTCAAAGATTTAGATAGAGATATTACTGGGAGAAATGTATTAATCGTTGAAGATATTGTTGATTCAGGGTTAACGCTTTCTTGGCTAAAAGCCAACCTAGAATCTCGCGGAGTTGGAAGTGTTGAGATTCTATCAATCTTGCGCAAGCCCGATGCAGCAAAAGTTGAAGTAGATGTTAAATATATAGGCTTTGAAATTCCACCGGATTTCGTTGTTGGTTATGGTCTTGACTTTGATGAGAAATATCGCAACCTTCCATTTATCGCTGTGCTTGCCAAGCACATGTACTCATAAACCTTTAGAAACGAGAAATCTAGAAAATGTCTGACGCTAAAAAGCCAGTGAAGAAATCGGTCAAGAAGACTCCACTGAAGAAGAGCTTTACGGGTGGTACTGCGCCTAAAAAGCCAGTAACCCGTGCAGGCCGTATATTTCGCGGACCACTCTTCTGGATTCTTGTTGCAATCTTTTCTATCTCTATCTTCGGTCAGATAACGTCAGCCGGAAATCGATATACACAGATTGAGACATCACAAGCTTTAGATGCTATTTCGCAATCACAAGTTGAATCAGCTGAAATCGTTGACAAAGATCAAAAGATTCGATTAATACTTCGAAGCGGAACAACAATTAAAGGTGCAACCAAAGTTGAAGCCTCTTATGTTGCTCGGCAAGAGCCAACCCTTGTAGACGCGCTAACCTCAAATCCCCCTTCAAAAGGCTGGAATGTAAGGGTTCCTTCACAGTCCCTTCTAGTCTCATTCCTGTTTTCGATCATTCCATTCTTGTTGATTGGCTTCCTCTTCTTCTGGATGATGAGTCAGGCGCAGGGAGGAAATAAAGTATTTCAATTTGGTCGCTCTCGAGCCAAGCTACAAAGCAACGATGTTCCAAAGACCACCTTTAAGGATGTAGCGGGAGTCGATGAAGCAATAGCTGAACTTGAAGAGATTAAAGATTTCTTAGCTAACCCAGATAAGTACGGTGTATTAGGGGCAAAGATTCCTAAGGGAGTCTTACTATTTGGCCCTCCCGGAACAGGTAAGACACTTCTTGCTCGTGCAGTTGCCGGAGAAGCGGGAGTTCCTTTCTATTCAATTTCAGGATCAGATTTTGTTGAAATGTTTGTTGGAGTTGGAGCCGCACGTGTACGAGATCTGTTCAATCAAGCTAAAGAGAATTCACCCGCGATCGTCTTCGTAGATGAGATCGATGCCGTAGGTCGCCAACGTGGAGCTGGAATGGGTGGCGGTCACGATGAGCGTGAACAGACTCTTAACCAGTTACTTGTAGAGATGGATGGCTTTGAAGAGAATACAAAAGTAATTCTGATTGCAGCAACAAATCGCCCAGATGTCTTAGATCCTGCGCTTTTGCGTCCGGGTCGCTTTGATCGACAGATTGCAGTTGATCGACCAGATCTAAAGGGTCGCGAAGCTATCTTGGCGGTGCATGCAAAGAACAAGCCAATAAGCGAAGATGTAAAACTTGTTGACTATGCGCGTCGCACCCCTGGATTTACTGGCGCTGATCTTGCCAATGTTCTCAATGAAGCGGCGTTGTTAACTGCTCGTGAAGAAAAGAAAGTAATCTCTAACTTCGAACTCGATGAAGCAATCGATCGAGTTATGGCTGGGCCTCAACGCAAATCACGCATCATGAGCGATGACGAGCGTCGCGTCACGGCCTATCACGAAGGCGGGCATGCACTTGTGGCCCATGCGCTGCCCCATACTGACCCGGTTCATAAGATCACCATCATGCCGCGCGGGCGTGCATTGGGTTACACCATGATTCTTCCCGATGAAGATCGCTATTCCGTAACACGTAATCAGTTGCTAGATCAGTTGGCATATTCACTTGGTGGCCGTGCCGCCGAGGAGTTAATCTTTCATGATCCATCTACTGGTGCTTCAAATGATATTGAGAAGGCAACTGCACTAGCTCGTGCCATGGTGACCCAATATGGAATGACTGAAGCAATTGGTGCAATTAAGTTAGGCGCTGATAGCGATGCACCATTTATGGGTCGCGACTATGGTCACCAGCGTGATTACTCAGAAAACATCGCCGGAATCGTGGATCGTGAAATCCGTAATCTCATTGAAAACGCACACCAAGAAGCCTTCGATATATTGGTAGCTAATCGTAAGATTTTAGATGAGATGGTTTTAGAACTCCTTGATAAAGAGACCTTAAACAAGGAAGAGATCGCTGTTATTTTCAAAAAGGTTAAATCTGTTACTGCACGACCGGCATGGACTGGATCTATTACACGTATTCCATCCGAACAACCTCCAGTTGAAGTTCCTGCTCGCGCAGAGGCAGTGGTTGAAGTTAAGAAACCAACTCGTCGCAAGAAGGCTCCAAGTGACGATCAATAAAGTATCAGTCACCGATGGCCGTGCGTCGGGACCTTATGATCAAGAGCGGGCTGAAAAAGCAGTTCGTGAACTTTTGCTTGCACTTGGCGAAGATCCAGATCGTGATGGGTTAAAGGAGACTCCTGCACGAGTTGCTCGCGCAATGAAAGAGAACTTTGGTGGCCTCTGGCAGTCACCTGAAGATGTCTTAACCACAACATTTGATATCGGCCACGAAGAGCTAGTAATAGTTCGCGATATTGAGGTGTTTTCACACTGTGAGCATCATTTAACGCCTTTTCATGGCGTTGCCCATATTGGTTATATCCCACGCGGTAAAATCACTGGTCTATCAAAGTTAGCGCGGTTAGTGGATGTATATGCAAAAAGGCCACAGGTTCAGGAACGATTAACGACTCAAATCGCCGATGCGTTAGTAGAGATTCTTGACCCACTTGGAGTTATCGTAATAATTGACTGCGAACATCTTTGTATGTCGATGCGTGGAGTCAAGAAGTCTCAGGCGCGAACAACAACAAGTGCGGTACGAGGTGCTCTACAAAATGCTGCAACTCGCGCAGAGGCAATTAGTCTTATTACACATCGGTAAACACCATGATTATTATGGGCATTCTCAATGTCACGCCAGATTCTTTTGCCGATGGTGGTCGCCATAATTCTCTAGAAGCCGCGGTCATGCGTGGTAAGCAAATGATTTCAGAGGGCGTAGACATAATAGATATCGGCGGTGAGTCCACACGTCCCGGTGCCGAAAGAGTCAGTGAGGCCGAAGAGCTTTCTCGAGTCATCCCTGTAATAACTGAACTATCAAAACTTGGTGTCACAATTAGCATAGATACGATGCGTGCCAGTACGGCGCGGGCTGCGGTATTAGCCGGGGCACATATTATTAATGATGTCAGCGGGGGATTAGCCGATCCAGAGATGCTTGCAACTGCGGCAGATTTAAATACGCCTTACATTGCAATGCATTGGCGTGGTCAATCAAAGGATATGAACTCATTGGCTAACTACGACAACGTCGTTCGTGATGTGGCACATGAATTACAGGAACGAATTGCAGCTGCCCTGGAGGCTGGAATTAGTAACAATAATTTGATTATCGATCCAGGCCTTGGCTTTGCCAAAAACGCCGTTCACAACTGGGAAATCATCGACAACATAGATGTTTTTGTGGATCTGGGGTACCGCGTGCTCGTGGGCGGATCGCGTAAACGTTTCTTAGGCGCTGACACGCCTGATGAGCGTGAAAGCGCCTCAATTGCGCTGACTAAGCGCCTTGGCACAAGTCGAATCTGGGGAGTTAGAGTTCATTCTGTGAAACCCCATAAGGATGTGTTGTCGGCATGAGTGACTCGATACTCATAACCGGAATTCATGGTTTTGGCTATCACGGCCTATTTGATCACGAGCGAACTAATGGTCAGGATTTTTTCGTTGATGTTTCAATGCAAGTGGACTTACTTGCCGCGTCAATAAGTGATGACATAGAGGACACGGTTAACTATGGTCTGATTACTGAGTTGGTTGTAAATGAGATTACTAGCAATCCCGTTTCATTGATTGAAAAACTAGCTGGACGTATTGCAGAGAAGATTCTTAATTCACAGGAAAAAACGTTGGAAGTAACCATAACGGTTCATAAACCCCAAGCACCGGTTGGTGTGCAAGTAAGTGATATTGCAGTAACGATTACTCGAACGCGATGAAAGCGGTAATCGCACTCGGTGCAAATATTGGAGATCCACACGCAAATTTAGATGTGGCGATAGCTTTGTTGCGAGAAGCAACTGAAGTACAAACTGTTTCTTCGTATTACACAACTGCCCCAGTTGGAGGACCACAACAACCTGATTATGTGAATGCAGTGTGCATAGTAGAAAGTGAGCTTCCGGCGCTGGACTTATTGTCACTGATGCATGGCATTGAAAAGGCGTTAGGTAGGCAGCGCAATGAGCGATGGGGACCACGAACAATAGATTTAGATTTAATTCAATACGGTTCGATAATCAGTAATAGCGAAGAGCTTGAATTACCGCATCCTCGGGCGCATGAGCGCAGGTTTGTTCTAGAGCCATGGTGTGAAGTTGATCCAGGCGCAATACTGCTGACACACGGGCCAATTAATCAACTTTTGGCGCAATTGCCCAATAGGCCGTAAACTTAAACTACCTCGCCCGGTACCTGAAAGGACTGGAGCCATATGAGCGTATTAGTGCCAACGATGGGCGCCTTACACAAAGGCCACCAAGCGTTGATTAAGCGTGCGCGTTCAATGAGCAAAGAAGTTGTTGTAAGCATCTTTGTTAATCCACTTCAATTTGAAAACGAAGAGGATATATTGAAGTATCCACGATCACCCGAGCGCGATATTCAACTGGCGACCCTGGCAGGTGCTACCGAGATTTGGATGCCGGATTACGAAGAGATTTATCCCGCAGAGATTACAAAACTAGATGCAGGGCCACTCGGAGATGTGTATGAAGGCGCATCCAGACCTGGCCACTTCGATGGAGTTGTAACGGTCGTTAATAGATTATTTGAGATTGTAAAACCCGATACAGCGATTTTTGGCGAGAAAGATTTCCAACAACTTCAGATTATAAGAGCAATGAAGAAGTCGGTAGAGGTTATCGGTGTACCTACGGTTCGCGAATTCGATGGGCTTGCACTGTCATCGCGAAATGTTCGCCTAACACAGCAAGGCCGAGTCAGCGCAAATGTAATTTATCGAGCAATGGCTGCGGCTCGCTTAGCTCCAACAGTAGCAATTGCGCAAGAGATAATCTCAACCACAATTGCTACCGATACCTCCTTCAAATGTGACTACGCGGTAATCGTGGACGAAGATGATTTTACTGAAGCAACTGATATGACAAAACACAAACGTGCGATTATCGCTGGCTGGATAGATGGCGTACGACTGATAGATAACATGCGAATGGGTGCCTAATGCTGCTAACAATTGACGTAGGTAATACAAATACAGTTTTAGGTATTTTTGATGGCGACGAACTCATGCGATCTTGGCGCGTTAAAACCGATCCACGTAGCACTGCCGATGAATTGTGGTTGCAGTACCGTTCTTTAGTTGAAGACTTCACAGTTACTGGACTATCAATTTGCTCTACCGTGCCAGCAACATTGCGCGAACTTCGAAGCATGATTGCAGATTATTTTGCCGACGTTAGAACAACCATAGTCGAGCCAGGAATAAAGACCGGAGTTCCTCTATTGGTTGATAATCCAAAGGAGATTGGTGCCGACCGTATTGTTAATACGCTTGCTGCACACACATTATTTGGTGGTCCAGCGATTGTTGTTGATTTCGGTACTTCAACTAATTTAGATGTTGTATCGCCAAAAGGCGAGTTTTTAGGTGGAGCACTTGCCCCAGGCATTGAAATCTCAGTTGATGCACTTGCCGCACGTGCTGCCCAACTTCGAAAAGTTGAACTCGTGAGACCTAAGAATGTCATAGGTAAAAATACTGTTGAAGCT
This sequence comes from Candidatus Planktophila sp., assembly GCA_049314595.1. GTDB lineage: Bacteria > Actinomycetota > Actinomycetes > Nanopelagicales > Nanopelagicaceae > Planktophila. The sequence goes on from JBMOET010000007.1 coordinate 19,624, forward strand.
TTGCAGTCAGGCACAATTTTCGGTTTTGCTGGCCAGGTTGATGGCTTAGTAGATCGAATAACTGCCGAGCTAGCCGAGTCATATTCGGGCAAACCAACGGTTATTGCCACGGGCGGCTTAGCCCCATTAATTATTGGGGTCTCAGAAACTATAGATAAACATGAGCCAGACTTAACCTTGATTGGACTTCGTTTAATTCACGAACGAAATGCTTGAGTCGATAGACTTCCCTTCACTATGAGCACTGAAAACCTATCAATCGACGACGACCTGCCAGAGCAGTTGCGGATTCGCCGTGAAAAGCGCGCATCTCTGTTAAATGATGGGATCGAGCCATATCCAGTGTCAGTGCCGCGGACCAAGACACTCAAGGCAGTTCGTGCCGAGCACGAGGGCCTAGAGATCGATGTTGCAACTGGTGTTACTGAAAGCCTGACAGGCCGCATAATATTTAAGCGCGATACAGGCAAACTTTGTTTTGCAACTCTGCGTGAAGGTGATGGAACCGAACTTCAAGCGATGTTTTCATTAGACAAAGTTGGTCAAGAGTCAATTGATTCATGGAAGTCTGATATTGATTTAGGTGACATCGTTTCGGTGACTGGTGAAATAATTACATCAAAGCGTGGAGAGCTTTCGATCCTTGCTAATTCTTGGATGTTAGCTTCTAAGTCATTGCGACCTTTGCCAAATGATCACAAACCTATGTCTGAGGAAACACGCGTCCGCATGCGTTACGTGGATTTAATTGTCCGCCCCGAAGCACGCACTAATGCGCGCTTGCGTCCGATGGTTATGAGCTCACTGCGCGAGACTTTTGCAAAGGCTGATTTTATTGAAGTCGAAACCCCTATGTTGCAGGTCATGCATGGTGGCGCCGCTGCCCGCCCTTTTAAATCTTTTTCTAACGCCTATGACATGGAGTTGTTCTTGCGCATTGCGCCTGAACTGTTTTTGAAGCGTTGTGTCGTCGGTGGCATTGAACGCGTCTTTGAGATCAATCGAAACTTCCGCAATGAAGGCGCTGACTCATCGCACTCGCCAGAGTTTGTAATGATCGAGAGCTATCAGGCCTATGGCGACTGGAAATCAATCGCCGAACTAACGCGCTCCCTTGTTCAAAATGCCGCTTTGGCGATTGCGGGTTCACACGTAGTTACTCACCATGATGGTCGCCAAGCCGACTTAGGCGGAAGTTGGCGAGAAATCTCGCTCTATGACGCTATTTCAGAGGGTGTTGGCCAAAAGGTCAGTGCGCTTACACATATTGATGAGTTAAAAACAATTGCAACAAAGCTAGGCATGAAGATTGATCCTAAGTGGATTACAGGAAAGTTAGCTGAAGAGATTTTTGAACATGTCGCTAAAGATCAATTGATTGCACCTACCTTTGTTATGGGTTTCCCGGTTGACACGTCTCCTTTGGTTCGCGCTCACCGAGAAATTCCGGGTGTTGTTGAAAAATGGGATCTCTATGTCGATGGTTTTGAGTTAGCAACAGGATATTCAGAGCTCATCGATCCAGTAATTCAACGCGATCGCTTAGTTGAACAGTCGACGTTAGGCGCCAAGGGTGATTTAGAAGCGATGCAAGTGGATGAAGATTTCTTGCGTGCAATGGAGTTTGCAATGCCACCTACTGGCGGCATGGGTATGGGTGTAGATCGTTTGCTCATGGCATTAACTGGACTTGGAATTCGCGAAACTATTTTATTCCCATTAGTAAAACCTGAAAGCGATTAATTGTGGAGATTCGTGCAGCTCGAACGAGCGACATTAAGGGTATTCGTGCCCTCATTGATTCCTACGCTCCAGAAGGCAGACTTCTCACTAAAGAGACCGTAACTTTGTATGAGAGCGTGCAAGAGTTCACGGTTGCAGTTGAAAACGACATGGTTGTTGGATGCGGTGCACTGCATGTACTGTGGGAGGACTTAGCTGAAGTTCGTACCGTCGCCGTCGCCGAAAGCCTTCGAGGCAAAGGCATTGGTCACACAATCCTTGATGCAATCATCACTCGAGCTGAGGTCATAGGAGTCAAGCGAATCTTCTGTCTTACCTTTGAAACGCAGTTCTTCGGTCGCCACGGCTTTGAAGTCATCGAAGGCACTCCAGTGGATCCAGAGATCTACGCCGAACTTTTGCGTTCATATGATGCCGGTATCGCGGAGTTCTTAGATCTGGAATCTGCCAAGCCAAATACCCTAGGAAATACCAGAATGTTGAAAATACTCGCCTAGATAGTGGGCTTTTCGGGCATAAAACCCCTACTTCTAGGGTTATAACTGCAACGAGCTATCCACCTCGCGGGCTGTGGCCTGTAGGTATTAGGCTTAATGAATCGAATAAGAAGGAGTGAGCCCATGTTTGAGCGCTTTACCGACCGAGCCCGCCGTGTTGTAGTGCTGGCCCAAGAAGAAGCTCGCATGCTCAATCACAACTACATCGGTACGGAGCATATTTTGCTCGGCCTTATTCATGAGGGCGAAGGCGTAGCCGCTAAGGCGTTGGAGTCACTTGGAATATCACTAGAAGGCGTTCGCGCCCAAGTTGAAGAGATCATCGGACAGGGACAACAAGCTCCGAGCGGTCACATCCCATTTACTCCACGCGCAAAGAAAGTCTTGGAGCTTTCACTTCGCGAAGCGTTGCAGCTTGGCCATAACTACATCGGCACTGAACATATTTTACTCGGCTTAATTCGCGAAGGTGAAGGTGTTGCCGCACAAGTACTTGTAAAACTTGGTGCAGATTTAAATCGAGTTCGCCAACAAGTCATTCAACTTTTATCTGGATATCAAGGCAAAGAGGCCGTAACGCAAGGCGGACCCGCAGAAGGAACACCGTCAACATCATTAGTCCTTGATCAATTTGGACGCAACCTTACACAAGCTGCGCGCGAAGGAAAGTTAGATCCAGTTATCGGTCGCGAAAATGAAATCGAGCGTGTGATGCAAGTTCTTTCACGTCGCACCAAGAACAACCCAGTATTAATTGGCGAGCCAGGTGTTGGTAAAACAGCTGTTGTCGAAGGACTTGCACAAGCGATTTACAAGAACGATGTTCCTGAGACTTTAAAAGATAAGCAGCTGTACTCACTAGATTTGGGTGCACTAGTTGCAGGTAGTCGTTACCGTGGAGATTTCGAAGAGCGTTTGAAGAAAGTCCTAAAAGAGATCAAGACTCGTGGCGACATTATTCTCTTCATCGATGAGATTCATACTCTTGTCGGTGCAGGAGCAGCAGAAGGTGCAATCGATGCCGCAAGCATCTTGAAGCCTATGTTGGCCCGTGGTGAGCTCCAGACAATCGGTGCAACAACTCTGGATGAGTATCGCAAGCATGTTGAAAAAGATGCCGCTCTCGAGCGCCGCTTTCAACCGATTCAAGTAAAAGAGCCATCAGTTGCACACACTATTGAGATTTTGAAAGGTCTACGCGATCGATACGAAACGCATCACCGCGTATCGATTACTGATGGAGCATTAGCTGCGGCAGCAAATCTTGCTGATAGATATGTTTCGGATCGTTTCTTGCCAGACAAGGCGATCGATCTTATTGATGAGGCCGGTTCGCGCCTTCGTATTAAGCGTATGACCGCTCCAGCTGAGCTTCGTGCATTTGATGAAAAAATCGCTGATGCGCGTAAGGAGAAAGAGTCGGCTATCGACGGTCAGGACTTTGAAAAAGCGGCGGCACTGCGCGATAAAGAAAAGACCTTAATCGCTGAAAAGCATGAAGCTGAAAAGAACTGGAAGGCAACTGATTTAGATAAGGTGACTGAAGTCGATGAAGAGTTAATCGCACAAGTACTCTCAGCATCGACTGGTATCCCAGTATTTAAGTTAACTGAAGAAGAGACTGCGCGTCTGCTTCGCATGGAAGATGAACTACACAATCGCGTCATCGGCCAAGACCAAGCGATCAAGGCGTTGTCACAAGCAATTCGTCGTACGCGCGCTGGTCTTAAGGATCCACGTCGTCCTGGCGGATCATTTATCTTTGCTGGTCCATCAGGTGTTGGAAAGACTGAACTATCCCGCACTTTGGCATCCTTCTTATTTGGTGATCAAGATGCATTAATCCAGTTGGATATGTCTGAATACTCAGAGCGCCACACAGCTTCACGTTTATTTGGTGCACCTCCAGGCTATGTTGGTTACGACGAAGGTGGACAGTTAACTGAAAAAGTTCGCCGTCGCCCATTCTCAGTAGTTCTCTTCGATGAGATCGAGAAGGCACACCCAGATATCTTTAACTCACTTCTGCAGGTATTAGAAGATGGTCGCCTAACAGATTCACAGGGCCGCACCGTTGACTTTAAAAACACGGTAATCATTATGACTACCAACCTTGGAACTCGTGATATTTCAAAGAGCTTGGGTCTCGGTTTTGCCAATAGCGATGACGATGTTACAAACTATGAGCGCATGAAGGGCAAGGTTAGCGATGAGCTTAAAACGCACTTCCGCCCTGAGTTCCTTAACCGCATCGATGATGTCATTGTCTTCCACCAGCTCACCAAGGATCAGATTGTTCAGATCGTTGATTTGATGATTAAGAACCTTGATGATCGCTTGCAAGCAAAAGATATGGGCATCGAATTAACTCCTGCAGCAAAAGACTTACTGGCTGCCCGTGGTTACGACCCACTTCTTGGTGCACGCCCACTTCGTCGAACAATTCAACGTGAGATCGAAGATGCGCTGTCAGAGCGAATCCTCTTTGGCGAGCTAAAAGCCGGCGAGATTATCGTTGTCGATGCCGAAGGTGAAGGCGCCGAAGCGGTATTTACTTTCAAGGGAGCACCTAAAGTCGAAACCCCTGATAGTCCAGGGGATTTAGCCGAGGCACCAACAGCCTAATATTTAAACTGAGCATTAAGAACTATCTATCACAGTAGGCGCGTGGCATAATCCTAAATATGCACACTGAATTGCTTCGATTGGCAGAAGGTCGAACTTTAGAAGTTTTAACGCAAGGTGCTGCAGATAAACAAGCCGTGATATTCCACCACGGAGCGCTGTCCTCTTCAGAGGTAATGGCACCTCTATACCGTGCGGCTGAGAAAATGAATATTTTTGTGATTGGAATTACTCGTCCTGGATATGCAAAAAGCTCACGTCGCGCAGGTCGCAGAGCTAGCAATTATTATTTAGAGACTCAAGCGGTAGCAGATGAGTTTAATTTGACTGCATTCGTCTCACTTGGATGGTCTAGTGGTGGAGCGGCTGCAATTTCTGACTCCCAAGATTATCGATGTAAGGGAGTAGTAACTATTGCAGGTGATGCACCAAGAGTGGGGCATGATTGGCAGTCTTATTTTGAAAAATACACACCTAAAAATTACACGCCAAACCCTTCACAAACTTCCGATTTAGCATCATTGAATTCAATTACTGGGGATGAATTAGTCGGAGCATTTGGTGATCTTCTTTCCGCGGCAGATTTAGAGATTTGTCAGGGAGTTTATAGAGACGAGCTTGCTGCGGGTATTCGACACGGATTCTCTAGTGGAGACTTTGGAGTAATCGATGATTTTGAGAGCGATGCTGCCGACTGGGGTATTGATTTTTCAAAGATAAAAGTTCCTGTTGCCGTATTCCAAGGGGATGAAGATCGAATGACTACTCCGGCAAATGGCCATTACCTGGTCGACAAAATTGCGAGTGCTCAGTTGTTTTTGGAAGAAGGACAAGGTCATATATCCCTAGGTTATTCACAAGCTAATCGAATTATTATGAAAGCTCTTGATTTTCTAAAATTGTAAATTAGTCACGACAATCATCTATTATCAATCTGCAACACTATTACTCAATGGGAAACTATCGACCTCCGACTTGGCGTTTACGATTTAGTCGCTAATTTCCTTAACGCTTCTCCGCTCACTCGATAAACGGTCCATTCATCCATGGCCTCTGCGCCGAGGGATTTATAGAACTCAATCGATGGTTCATTCCAATCTAGAACCCACCATTGCAGACGCTCGTATCCGCGTTCAACGCAGATAGTAGCGAGCTCTTTTAATAGCGCAAGGCCTAAGCCTTTGCCACGGTGTTCTGGGTCAACGTAGAGATCTTCAAGATAGATTCCAGGCTTACCGAGCCATGTTGAGTAGTTAAGAAACCAGATTGAGATTCCAACAACTTCTCCATCAACCTCTGCAACATGGGCATATGCACTTGGCCGATCAGAAAATAGTGATTGCTCAATCTGCTCCAAAGTAGCAACAGCCTCATTGGGGGCTTTTTCATACAAAGCCAAATCCTTAATTAGCTGCAGAATTCGTGGCGTATCTGCTGTAACCGCTTGGCGAATCATTGTGGAAGTCTATAGCGATTACGGGGCATAGTTTGAATCAAGTGGTCAATAAGCAGTGTTTTAAGGGCCTTTTCTACCTGTGATTGATCTGGCCATAACTTCTTGATTGCGTTCTCTGTTAAGGATTCATTCTCGCGTAACGCTTGAACAATTGTGCCACGGCATTTGCGATCGGTTCCGTGCCAATCTTGAGACTTACGGATCAGATCGCTTTTAGGGTAACCATTTTTTCGCCAGTTACACACCGATATAACTGGACAGAGCTCGCACTTTGGATTCGTTGAGGTACAGACAATGGCACCAAGCTCCATTGTTGCCGCGGCCCATACATGCGCGTTCTTAGCTGGGACTAACTCTTGCCAAGCGGCCTTCTCTTTGGACGTTGGTGCAGGCTTTGGATGTTCATTGCCACCGACTATTCGCGTTAAGGCTCTGCGAATATTTATATCCATGACAAGTGAACGCTGATCAAAGGCAAAGGCTGCGATTGCCGCTGCCGTGTACTCACCAATGCCGGGTAGTTGTTGCAGTGTTTGAACTTCATTGGGAACCTGGTTCTTAAAATCCTCTGCAATGATTTGTGCAGCTGCATGTAAACGCAGGGCTCGTCTGGGATATCCAAGTCGTCCCCATGCAGTAATGACTTGAGCAGGAGTTGCTTGTGCTAAATCTGCCGGCGTTGGCCAGCGCTCCATCCATTCAATCCACTTAGGTAGAACACGATTGACTGGAGTTTGCTGCAGCATGTATTCACTGACCATGACACCCCATGCAGTTGTATCGCGCCACGGTAAATTGCGTTTATTCTTTTTAAACCAGTTAACTATGGGTTTTTCAAGCGAGTTCATTCGCCTGTAATTTTTACCCGTGAGAGTGCCTGATCAAGGCGGGAAACTTCAACGATCTCCATTCCATCGATCTTTGTATCAGAGCCAGTTGGTACCAGGGCACGCTTAAAACCTAAGCGAAACGCCTCCTGCAGACGGCGATTAACTCCGCTTACTTTACGAATTTCACCGGCAAGACCAACTTCACCGATAGCCACTAAATCCGAGGGTAGAGCAAGGCCTTTAGCTGCCGATGCCACAGCCAGGGCAAGGGCTAAATCAGCGGCGGGCTCTGACATCTTCATGCCACCCACGGTTGCCGCATACACGTCGCGGCCACCGATGCGAACATTGGCGCGAAGCTCTAACACTGCCAATGTCATTGATGTGCGCGCAGAGTCAAGACCGGATACGACTCGACGGGCATTTCCAAAATCATTTTCTCGCCCTTGACTAACCAATGCCTGAATTTCAGCCAACAATGGGCGGCGGCCTTCGAGTGTCACCGTTACACATGTACCAGGAACTGGTTCAGCATGACGAGATGTGAACAATCCTGTGGGATCTAATACTGATTCAATCCCGACATCGCTCAAATCAAAGCAACCAACTTCATCGGATGCTCCAAAACGATTCTTAATTGCACGAATTAAACGCAGCCGTGAATGCCGTTCACCTTCAAACTGTAGAACTACATCAACGATATGTTCTAGCATGCGCGGACCTGCAATTGATCCATCTTTTGTAACATGACCTACTAGTAACAAAGTGATATCTCGATCTTTACAGATTCGAATAAGGGCGCCAGCAACTTCGCGAACTTGCGTTACTCCACCTGGTGCACCATCTGCCGTCGAGCTGCCGATTGTTTGAATTGAATCGATAATTACTAAGGCGGGTTTAACCTCATCGATATGTGCAATCACTGCGCCTAGATCGGTTTCGGATGCTAAAAAAAGCACTGGGTCGATTGCGTTGATGCGTTCGGCGCGTAAACGAACTTGTGATGCCGACTCTTCACCACTTATGTACAGCGCAGATATTCCCTGTGCCGCACTCTGGGCAGCAACCGATAAAAGAAGTGTGGACTTTCCGACCCCAGGTTCACCGGCTAATAAAATCGCAGCACCTGGAACTAAGCCGCCACCTAGTACGCGATCGAGTTCGGATACTCCAGTTGGACGGGCATGGGCTGCAGATAGATCAACATCACCGATAGGTGTGGCTTTATGGGTAACGCGTCCAGGAACTAACGAGAGTTTCTTAGGTGCAGCGATCTCTTCTACGCAGCCCCAAGCCTGGCATTCACCACAGCGACCGACCCATTTTTGCGATGTCCAACCACACTCAGTGCAGCGGAATGGATCCTTTTCAACCTTGGCCATGGGTAGAGCCTAGAACTTAGGACTGACTATTTGTCGCAGCCAGTGTTGCTGGATGTTGGATAACAAAAAGAGGTAGTGATCGAGCCTGCGCGTCGCGGATTCCCGCCATACGGTGATCGCACACGCTGGCCAATTGCGCGTAAGGGGCTTCGCCCATGAGTTTTTGAAGCTCATACTTATTTGAAATATAGACAGGCTCTTTTCCAACATGAGCATCAGTATTGCTAGTGCAGTACCAATCAAAGTCATCGCCGCCATCGCCCCATGCAAGGCGCTCGTATTCGCCTATAACAGTTACCGAGTATTCGCGCTCGCCAACTTCGCGAGTTTCAAAGCTACGGCGCAACGGCAACTGCCAGCAAACATCTGGCTTAGTGTCAACAAAATGCTTATTCTCTTTAATTGCAAGGTGATGCAGTACGCAACCAAAAGTTCCGGTGAAGCCTTCAGCTGTATAGCCTTTACGATTTAAGAAGATGCAACCATCTTCAACGCGACGAGTCTTGCGCTCACCATCTTCATCTTTCTCTGAAATACGAAGTTTGGCACCTGGCTTTTTAGGCCGTGCATCTGAATAGAACTGCCACATATCAGGCGTTAAATACGCCGCGGCTTTATCAGTGCGCTCTTCATCCTCTTCATCGGTGTACATGGCACCTTCAGTACAGCAGCCTGCGTCTGGCTGGCTCTTAAAAACACCTTGGCAGCCATCGCCATAAATACAGGTCCAATAAGACGTTAACCATGTGAGGTCACACTTAAAAATTTCTTCTGGATTGCTGGGGTCGGTGAACTCAACCCAATCTCGTGCAAAACCTGGCTTTAGTTCCGACATAGTCGCAGAGCCTACACGCTTAGAAGGTACGCTTGCACAATGAGTCTGCAGATACGCATTGGAGTAATTGGCGCCGGCGTAATGGGTGAAGCCTTAATTTCAGCGCTTATTTCAAGTGGCCTTAGTGCACAAATGATAACAATCTCTGAGAAGCGAATCGATCGACGTGATGAGTTGGTTTCTACATATGGAATCAATGCAAGCGATCTTGCCCACAATGTTGCTTCGGCCCAAGCAATTTTGCTCGTAGTAAAACCTCAAGATATGGCCGCAGCGTTAGAAGAAATTGGCGCCACAATTAATCCAGAGGCCGTGGTTATTAGCTTTGCCGCCGGTAAACGAATCGAATTCATCTCCACGCACTTATCAACTAACAACCCGGTAATTCGCGTAATGCCAAATACGGCCACCATTGTGGGCGCTGGCATGGCGGCAATATCACTGGGCGCAGGTGTCAGCGTTGCACAAAGGGATTTTGTAACGGGCTTCCTGGCAGCAACTGGGCGGGTTATTGAAGTCCCTGAAGATTTACAGGATGCAGTAACAGCGACAAGTGGATCAGGTCCTGCATATTTCTTTAGATTCGTAGAGGCCATGGTCGCTGGCGCTCAAGAGCTTGGACTATCTGCAGAAGATGCAACGACGCTAACAAACCAGACGATTATTGGTGCAGCCAAATTACTTGAAACTTCAGGAAAATCTGCAACAACTCTGCGCGAAAATGTAACAAGCCCCAATGGCACAACTGCCGCAGCGCTGGCTTCTTTTGAATCCAGTGATCTATCTGCAATTGTTACCAAAGCTATGAAAGCCGCGCGCGATCGCTCGCAGGAATTAGCGTGAAACGCTTACTCTCACTAGTTTGTATTACTTGTATCCTTTTAGTTTCAAACATTTCGGCTGCACCCGCACTGATTACGGTCAAAGATTTAAAACTAGTAGCAACTATTGGAACCCCTGATGAAGTCAGCGGAGTTGTTACATCTGGCAGCTCTATTGTTATTTACGGTACAAAATTTGAGAAATCCTACGCTCGGGCAATAAACATGTCGGGCGAAGAGTTGTGGACTATTGATCTAGATCCAGAGTTCCATTCTCTTGCAAGTGCAGCAACAACAGATGCATCGGGCAATGTGTGGATTGGAGGATCGATTTCGCAGAACACGCTAACCCCAACCCCAGCGCCCTTATCATCTGCTCTAAATCCCGACAACGTAACTTCACTGCCACAAGATGTTGATTTATCCTTGAAATCGATAGTTCTCTGGAGAATCGATCAAAGTACACATGCAGTAAGTAGCTTCACTTTGCCGCAGAAGGCTCCAGTCTTGATTACTTCACTTGCTGCAGATAAGAATGGAGTAACACTGGTAGGAATTACCTCAACTAATTTGGGTTTCGTTGTGAGCGCTAATCTACTTGGTGAATTTGGTAAGCCAACGTTGATAGGCAAATCCTCTACTACATTAGATGCTGTTGTAAGGCATAACGATGGTTCTCTGACGGTAGTCGGTGCAAGCTCAGAGACACTCAACGGTAAGAAGCTAGTGGGCATCACCGATGGAGTAATCATTAAGATTTCAAAGACAGGCACTCCATTAACAGTGGTGCGAAGTTCAGCAACAAAGGCCGTTAGAAATTGGAACAGCGCCAGCTCATCACTCTTATTAGGTGGCCAGGTTATTACTGGGAGCAAAACAGAGTCAGCCATTACAAAATTTTCAAGCACATATGTTCCAATATGGACCTATCGATTTATGTCAACGGGAACAGCATTTACTAGTGGCGCAACATCTGCATTTTTTGTATCTACTGGAAAAATTCCACAGATTGCCACATGGACGCCAAAATCTGCTCGTCCCATACTGCTTACTTTTGATAGTAAAGGAACAATTATCGGTGCGAATAGCGCGCCAACCAATCAGCGAGAAGTCCTAGGTCTAGTCACTTCCAAAATACTTGGCGTACTATGCATTAGCGCTAGCAAAGAAGCTATCTCTATTTACACCCCTACCTAGGGCTTAAGCAACGATAATTTTCCACCCACGCTAGTTAGTAAATATTTGATTTTCTTCACAACTACCCAAGCGTTCTGCGTTGTATCAGATCCTTGAGCGCTTGTGACCAGATGAATTGCATTTTGCCCCAGAGCCAACTTGGTGGTATCGAGCGAACACAGCCGATCTTGGCAGCCAAAGATGATTGTTTTACCATCAAGGAGCATATGTTCTCCTGGAGTTCCAAAGCTTTCAGTTGTCATTGAGTTAACTTGTGCTGGATTACTCAGCAACGCCCAGTGAATTTGATCTGGTTTAGGCGAAGATACTAACGATGAGGCTAACCAGGCAGCCATAACGTCATTACCAATTCTTACAAGGCTCACATCAAAACCAAATACATTTGCGTTATCGGTAGGCAAATCTAAAGTTTGATATGTCCAACCCGTTGCATCAGTGCCAGCGCGTGATGCAACTCGAACTTCTCCGGTAGATGTCTCTTGCTTTTGATTTACTTCAACTACAGAGTCATAGATAACAACGGTCTGTGAGCCATCAAAAACTGCTGAAAGATGAAAACCGACGTCTCCTGTTGAGCGGCCATCGGTTGCTCGGTCGCCATCAACTAACTCATATTTCCATGCAGCAGTCTTAATTTTTACCGCACCTAATAAAACGCCCTGGCTCTCATCGCGATAAAAAACTTGCACAGTGTTTGGTGTAGCAACGCAGGCATTCGAGACGCTGACGTCGCTGGAGGAGCGAACACGCACGGTGTCGGTGTAATCATTGAGCGTGGCACCGTTGCCATCGACAATATCAAAAGCAAAACTCTTTCCATTGTAAGTTACATATCGCAGGTCTTTAGCAGTTCCATCAGTATAGAAAATATGGAGTGTCTGCTTAACGCCGGTGCCATTAACGCACATAGAGATTGGACCGTTAATTAAGTTCTTAGTGCGCCCGCTTGATCCACCGGCACCATCAACCGTTATTTTCTTCCAGATTTTTCCATCAAATGTCGCAAGTTTAAGATCACCACTGACTGAGTCTGTATAGGCAATGGCTGGTAGTCCATTGAAAGTTGCACTTGCTAAGTTCTTGCCATTTGCAGTTGAATCTAAGACCGTACTCTTCCAAGCTACTTGGGGAGTCATCGGCGCTGTTATTACTGCAGGAGAATCACCTAGTGCATTGCGCGCAATGACGCTAAAGGTATAGCTAGTTGAATTCTTTAACCCGGTCATAACGACTGGACTTGTGAGCGATTTCTTTTCAACTCCAGTCTTAAGGTTTTTAACTACATATTCAGTTAACTGTGCCGTTCGCAGGTTAGCTGGAGCATCAAATACAACCAGGGCACTGGAATCACCCGTATAAGCCTTTGGATTTCTAGGTACATCAGGAAGACCAGTTGCCAAACCGGCAGGCGGTTTGTTGCGCATATCTTCCATCATCGCCAATACCAGAGGTCCTGGTTCGCGAAAAATTTCACCGGGGTCAAGACTTGGAGTCATGACAGAGTTGAGCCCAGTCTTAGAAAAAGTATCTTCATCTAAATGACTAGTTGATGAGCCAGCTAGATATCGAGATGGTGTGTATAGCTTTGGCTTTTCGCCATTGTTAGCTTTGATTCCAAGCGGACCAGACCAGACTAATGAAGATGTAAGAATTGATGCTAATTCAGTAGATGGCGTAGGAACATCTGCAAGACGACGCCCGTCGACGGTTTGTGCATATGCATCAAATGGTGTCGGTTGTTCTAAACTTCCAACTGCGACATATTTGCCAGTTGCATCACGAGTTAATCCATAGCCGTCATTTGATGCAAAACCTAAGCCATGTGCAATCTCATGTAAGAAAACCGACTCTAAATCATATTCGGTGCTACTAGGTGCACCATCGCCTCTGCTGTTCCATTGGGCACTGGAGTTAACTTGGATAATTATTTCAGGCTTAGTTTTATCTAAGTCTTTTCCTGCTAGTGCATTTGCTAGCGCCGATGAGTACCACAATGAAGGATCTGGAGCACCACCAAAACCTTGAAAGAAATTAACATTGCTAGCACTTCCTAGAATTCCAAATGAACTCGAACGTCCCCAGGATGCATCGACGCTAATAGGTACAGGGGATGGAAAGTTAGCTGCCCAAATATCTATCGCAGCTTGAACTTCAATTCGCGCCCAATCTGGAAAGTTGCTGTACTTCACATTGAACTTCGAAAGCACTTGAAGATTAGATTGTTTCGTGCGCGTTTGCGGTGTCACATTTGTGACTGGCCCTGCATAGATGTTTGCCCATGTCGTATCCGGAGCAACTCTAAAATGGGCTTGGGCAGGCGGGGCGACTAGGAATGAGCCAAGGACAACTGCCGAGACGGCGATCACTTGAAGCCTTCTCATCTTGGTTATCCGCACATGCGCACGTTATCAGGGTGAGATGATGCACCTATGGCATCTGGAGGCGAAATGGATTTCTCTAAGCAAACTAACAGGGTTGGCTCCCCTTTAATCACGGTCTACACCAGACATGGCTGCCATCTTTGTGAAGTTGCCGTAGAGGTCTTGGAGTCAATGCAGCCCGAGCTGGAGTTCACAATTGAAAAGGTTTTTATCGATGGAAATCTAGAGCTGGAAAAACTCTACGGAGAACAGATTCCTGTAATACATATAAATGGAGAGCACCACGATTTTTGGCGAGTTGATACAGATCGTTTTAGATCTTCCCTTGAAAAACATCGTCAGCGTCAATAATTTTGTAAGAGTAACCCTGCTCAGCTAAGAAGCGTTGACGGTTTTGTGCAAAGTCCTGATCAATAGTGTCGCGAGAAATTACTGAATAAAACTTTGCGCTTCGGCCATCGGATTTTGGTCGAAGGATACGACCTAATCGCTGTGCTTCTTCTTGTCGGCTACCAAATGCACCCGATACCTGAATAGCAATAGTTGCATCGGGTAAATCAATTGAAAAGTTAGCTACTTTTGAAACAACCAGGCAGGTTATTTCCCCGGTTCTAAATTTGTTAAAGAGTATTTCGCGCTCCTTAATTGGCGTATCACCTTTAATCAGTGGAACTGCCAAGACCTCAGATAGTTCATCAAGTTGGTCAATGTACTGTCCGATTACCAAGATTTGTTCGCCTTTGTGCTTTTCAACTAGAGCTTCAACAACATCGCGCTTTGTTCGCGTTGTTGCACATGTTCGATATCGATTTTCAGGCTCTGCGGTTGCATACATCAAGCGTTCATTTTCAGTTAAGTTAACACGAACCTCAATACATTCAGCTGGAGCAATATAACCTTGAGATTCAATCTCTTTCCAAGGAACGTCATATCGCTTTGGCCCAATTAGTGAAAAGACTTCACCTTCCATGCCATCTTCACGCACGAGCGTTGCAGTTAAACCTAAACGTCGGCGGGATTGAATATCGGCGGTAAAACGAAAGATTGGTGCAGGTAATAGGTGCACTTCATCGTAGATAATCAAACCCCAGTCGTATGAATCAAAGAGATCCAAATGGGCATATACGCCGTTTTTCTTCTTCGTCATCACTTGATATGTGGCAATAGTTACTGGGCGGATCTCTTTCTTGGCTCCAGAGTATTCACCAATCTCATCTTCATTGAGCGTGGTGCGTTTTAATAACTCTTCTCGCCATTGGCGGGCAGCGATTGTATTTGTAACCAAAATCAGAGTTGTCGCCTTGGCATGGGCCATTGCCGCTGCACCGACAATTGTTTTTCCAGCACCGCAGGGAAGAACTACAACACCTGAACCGCCATGCCAAAATCCTTCAGCCGCTAGCTCTTGGTATGGACGAATCTTCCAATCACTTTGAACCAATTCAATCGCGTGTGCCTGACCATCGACATAGCCCGCAAAATCCTCTGCTGGCCACCCTAAGCGAAGTAGCGATTGCTTAATCTGACCGCGCTGGCTGGGCAAAACAGCGATCGTTTGGGCATCGATTCTGGCACCGAGTAGTGGCTGAATCTTTCGCGCACGTATGACTTCTTCAAGCACAGCGGTATCCGTGGTTACAAGAATTAATCCATGAACAGGATCTGCTTCTAGTCGTAGACGTCCGTAACGTGACATAGTTTCGGCGACATCGATCAAAATAGAATGCGGAACGGCATACCGTGAATACTTTATAAGTGTGTCGATAACTTGCTCTGCATCGTGGCCGGCTGCACGCGCATTCCATAGACCTAGCGGCGTTAACCGATATGTATGAATATGTTCGGGGGAGCGCTCTAATTCGGCGAAGGGAGCAATTGCGCGACGGCACTCAGTAGATAAAGGATGATCGATATCTAACAGAAGTGTCTTATCGCTTTGGACGATTAACGGTCCATCAGTCATTAAGTAAGTCCTTAATTAATCCATGTAATAGTGCACTTTGAGGCTCAAGAGTCGTTATATCTACCCATTCGTGCGCAGCATGGGCGCCGTCACCAACTGCACCTAATCCATCCAAGACCTGCGCACCTGCAGCTGCGGCGAAGTTGCCATCACTGGCCCCTCCTACTGATGCGTGCTCAAGTGGGGGCATTCCCAAAGCTGCAGCCACTTTTGCTGCGCGTTCGTATAAGGCCATTGTCGATGAAATCTCTAACGGCGGACGATTAAATCCGCCCGTGATTTCATATCGAGTTGCAGGATTTACTGCCTGAATATTTCGAATCGCTGCATCCACTCGTTCGATTTCAGCCATTGAAAAAGATCTCACGTCGATATCTAAGACTGCTAAATCAGGAACCGTATTGGTTGTATTGCCAGCCCGCAACATTGTTGGAACAACCGTTGTACCAAGTGCCTTATTTTCAAGCGCGGCAACAGCAAGAATTGCATGGCCCATCTCAACGGTTGCATTTTCACCTTTTTCAGGTTCAAGTCCGGCGTGTGATGCTTTTCCATGAATACGTATTTGGTACATGGCAGTACCTTTGCGCCCAGTTTTAACTTTTCCGTTAAGGGAGGCTTCAATTACCAAGACAGCTTTGGCCTTACGTGAAATCTCTTTGATGAACTCTTTACTTGTTGCACTTCCAGTCTCTTCATCAGTAGTTGCAACTAACGCCGCAGCACCAACGACACCCTTCATTGCAAAGAGCGCTTGAATAAAACCGGCTTTCATATCGAAGACTCCTGGGCCGCGTGCGGCATTGCCTTCAACGCTCCAAACGGGCTCAAATGAACCCTTTGGCCACACGGTATCTAAGTGCGCAAGCACAATTACTTCTGGATTTTCAGAGCCCCACCAAAAAACTGGACGACCACCAACCTCTTGAATTGTTGCAGGTGATCCCAAAACTTCTTGGGCCAATTCAGATGCAAGTGCAATAACATGGCGACAGGCAGCTAGATCTTCAGTTGGGGACTCCAACCGCACGAGTCTTTCTAGCGATGACAACATGGGAGAAGTCTATAACGCAGCTACGCCGGTGATGCGCGGAATTCGGAAGGACTGAACTTCACCAGTTGCGTGATCTCGGGCAATCAAGGCTCCAGCACTGACTCGGATGGGATCAATAATTCGGTGAGTCACTGCTCCGTTGTTATCGGCATAACCAATCGAGAGTGATTTCTCTTCCGCAATATATTTATTGACAAGATCCATCGTTTCATTTGCAGTGCTGCGTGGAAGCGCACCCAGTGCTTCATTTGCAACTTGCCGTAAACGTGCTTGCTTGTGACTAGATTTTTCACCAGTTTGTATCACTCGAATGGCGGCATTGAGCATTTCGAGTGTAGGAACTTCAATCTCTCCAACAATTCGAGGAGGGCGTGGTTTCGTTAGCGCACGAACAGAACGAGCTCCAGTCAAAATTAAACCATTCGCAGACTCTGCGGCCGGCAAGTATCCGGCTTCTCTAAGAACACGCATTACATCGGTTGCATCATGATTACAAATGATCACTTCAGGTGCAATGCGACGAAATGCGAGTACTTCTAACTTTTTATCATTCATGATCTGTGCGATTAACACAGTGTCTTCGCATCGGATAAACGATGCGGTATTTCCAACTCTTAATTTTCCATGCTTCTTAGAAACATCTGCGATCAGATACTCCAGAGGTTGTGGCATCGGAGTCTTAGATGTCTTAATTAAGAAGGCCTTTATCTCATCGCCTGTTTTTCCATGATCTAAAGCTCTGCGAATCGTGGTCTCGCTAAATCGATAGACGGTTGCGCCCCCACGACTTTCAATGTCGGCCATGATGGCTAGTTGCTGCGAAACCTCATGCTCAAGTGGGCCGGGAGCAATGGCCGTGTTATCACTTTGTATAAGTATGTGATCAACGGTCTTTGGAAGATCTTCATTGATAATTTCACAATCCCCACCCTCAAGGAATGCAATGCCGTACTTAGAGATAGCGCCTTGACCTGTTATTCCAAGCCATTCAGCCTCACGCAATGTCCATGATGCCAACTCTTCCTGCATCGATGAATTTCTTCGCACTGGCGCACGCCATGCCAAGAGTGAATTAAAAGCAGTGATATCAGGTGCAATTGATGTGTTCTCTTGAAGAATTAAAAGAGTTAGCGCGCGTACGCGTGCGGCATTAACACGGTCAAGTTCGGGACCAAGTGCTGCAACATTCTTTGATTCAGCTCGCCCTACAAGACCGCTTGCCCGTGAGGTAATTAACCAGGCCGATGCCAATGCTTGCCATCGATCTGAAGGAGTTTGCATTAACCAGATGTCGAATTTATTGCTGGGCATAATTCGATCATCTGCATCGATACTAATGAGCGAGGTTAAATACGCTAATTCGGTAATAAAAGCCGTACATGATTCATCGACACCGAGGTGGTTTGAAATTATCTTCAGATCGCGCACACCTAATCCGCCGGCACGCAACGCATCTGCTGGCTCTTCGGCCCAGAAATTTAGTAACTCTTCAACCCAACGCAAAACTGTAGAGATATTGGCAATTGATGCCAAATTAACTTGGCGTTCATCTCGCTTTGTGCCTGTTAACTGTGGTGGGTTAACAAGGTTCTCCTTATGAATTTTTCCACCACGCAGATAAATCGCAACTTCACGGGGAAGAACAACTGTTCGTTGATCAAGTGGAACTAAGATTTTTCGATCAAGTAACCAGGCAACACCTGGCCCAGGATTCTTAATATCCCCAACGCTTCCGCGCGGTGGGCCCCACACTAAACGCTCTAACGTTCTGCGCGCATCGGCAGGCGCTTCATCGAGTTCGCTCAGTTTTAGTTTGGCCATAGATGCCGGACCTAATCCCGCAGGTTCATTTCCAAGCACATCCCGCAGTTGAGAAGGAAGGCGCATTCCATCATCAGATGGATAAATTAAACCTATTGAAATCAAACGAGTTAAAGCGGTTGAGCTAGCTTTATCAGTTAAGGCAACTACCGATTTAAGCGAGAAGGGTTCATTTAATGCCGCTGCAGCTTCCAAGACTTGGAACTGCCAGTGATTAAGTGAATCAATGGCACGGGCCAAGCTAGGCGGTGAGCATGCACGCACTGCAAGTGATGCAATATCTGGAGGTACCGGTGTTACAAGATCAGGTCGTGCACTAAAGAGCTCCAAAAGTGCAGCATCATCGACACTACGTAAGTAGTCGGAGAATGAGCGCATTTCCATAACTTGCTAACATTACTGG
>JBMOET010000008.1:0-35587 GCA_049314595.1 Candidatus Planktophila sp.
TCATCAAAGTTGGTGCACACACTGAGGTCGAACTCAATGAGAAGAAGCACCGTCTTGAAGATGCAATCTCTGCAACTCGCGCAGCAGTTGAAGAAGGAATCGTAGTTGGCGGCGGCGCAGCACTTGTGCATGCTGCCGATGTTCTAGAAGGCGATCTGGGCTTCACTGGCGATAAGGCAGTGGGAGTTCGTTTAGTTCGCAAAGCTTGCGATGAGCCACTTCGCTGGATTGCAGAAAACGCTGGGCTTGAAGGCTACGTAGTAGTTGCAAAGGTTCGCGCAATGAAAGATAACGAAGGCTTTAACGCTGCAACTGATGTCTATGGCGATCTTGCAAAAGATGGCGTCATCGATCCAGTGAAGGTAACGCGTTCGGCACTTGCTAACGCCGCATCTATCGCCGCGATGTTTATTACAACAGAAGCAGTTGTATACGAACGTCCTGCCGATGCACCAGCTGAAACCGGAGCTAATGGACATTCACATGGCCCAGGTGGACACTCTCACTAATAGAAGTTAATAGAAAAGCCCCCGCATATCGCGGGGGCTTTTCTATTTTCTACTTAACTCAGGAGGAGAGTTAAAACTTATGACGCGTGGGAAATATTTGGATTTAAATCTTTTCCAAGAATTACTAGTCGATCATCTTCAGATAATCCGCCCCAGATTCCATAGGGCTCTTGAACTGCAAGTGCATGTGTTTGACAGGCCAGCATGACCGGGCACGATGCGCAGATCGCTTTAGCTGTATTTTCACGTTTTCTGCGACGGGGTCCGCGCTCACCATCTGGGTGGAAAAACATCTCGGCAGGAAGGTCACGACAGGCACCTTCATACTGCCACTCCCACTCGTCGGCGACGGGGCGGGGGAGTCTTGATAATTCAGCCATGGCAAAATAGTACAACCGCGCCATGAGTTGTTCAAGTCCTACGCGCCATACCTTGTTCACCCCTTATTTTGGGGTGGCTAAATCGCTAATTCCGCGCAACGATAGGCACATGACGTCCAATGATGAGCTCTTGACTGTAGCTGCCGTTGCCCGTCGAATTGGGGTAGCCCCCGCAACCCTGCGAACCTGGGATCGCCGCTATGGCCTTGGCCCTTCTAGCCATCAGAGCGGGGCGCACCGCCGCTACTGTCCGTTAGATCTAGCCAGGTTGATGTTTATGCGCCGTCTTATCACTGCTGGGGTTTCACCGTGTGATGCTGCAGTAAAGGCAAAGGTTTTTAATGGTCTAGGTCATGAAGAAGATTTCACTCAAGAGTTTGAAGTTGCAGATGAATTAGTTCAAGCGATCTATAAGGCGGCAATGTGTTTTGACGTATCTTTTATTGAAAGTGCGTTAAGGAAAGATATTTCAAAAAATGGTGTTATTTCTACCTGGTCGCAAATCATTGCCCCGCTGCTCTTTTTGGTGGGAAAAATGTGGGAAGAAACAGGTAAAGGCATTGAAGTCGAACACCTGCTTTCGGAGATTCTTATAAGAGTTTTGCGCGAATCTTCTAGTGATATTAAAGAGCCACTTAACGCCCGTCCGGTACTTATTGCAGCAGTAGGTGAAGAGCTTCACTGCATTGCCTTACACGCACTTGTTGCTGCCTTAGCTGAACGCAGGATCGAAACATATTATCTGGGTTCGCGCACACCTTTAGATGCGCTCTCGACAATGGTTACACGGGCGGCACCACCTGCAGTATTTCTATGGGCTCAACTCGAAGAAAATGCAGATCCAAGTTTTTTCAAAGACCTCCCACCTGTTCGACCTGCTCCACAAATAATCCTTGGTGGTCAAGGGTGGGATCGTCAGACATGTGGGGATGTGGCCTTTGCTGAGGATTTATCGCAGGCCTGTCGTGAAATTGAGCGTGCAGTAGGGCTGTAAAAGCCCCGATAGACTGCCCACCTGCGAAAGGGGCCAGGGTGAGCGATAGCGACAAGATAGCAATGCTCGGGCTGACCTATGACGATGTTCTTCTTCTTCCCGATGCCTCAGAGGTCGTTCCATCAGAGGTAGATACCTCAACACAGTTAACACGAAACATAACGCTGGCAATTCCACTTGTTTCATCGGCTATGGATACGGTCACTGAATCGGCTATGGCCATCGCCATGGCAAAAGCAGGTGGAATCGGAATCATCCACCGCAACCTTCCAATCGCTGACCAAGTAACCCATGTAAAGCTAGTTAAGAATGTTGGCTTAGCTGGTGCCGCCGTGGGTGTTGGCGATGATGGTTTTGCTCGCGCACAAGCGTTAATCGAGGCCGGGGTAGATGTTGTTGTAGTTGATACGGCGCATGGTCATCATCGTGCAGTCCTCGATGCAATTGCTCGCATCAAGAAGTTTTCACCTACAACTGAGATTATTGGCGGCAATATTGCAACGCGTGCAGGTGCACAAGCGCTCATCAATGCCGGCGCAGATGCGGTAAAAGTTGGTGTTGGTCCAGGTTCAATTTGTACAACGCGAATCGTTGCAGGAGTGGGCGTTCCACAAATCACTGCGATCATGGAGGCTGCTAAGGCATGCAATAAAGCCGGCATTCCATTAATCGCCGATGGCGGACTTCAATATTCAGGCGACATAGTTAAAGCAATAGTTGCCGGTGCAAACTCAGTAATGCTGGGATCTTTACTTGCCGGGTGCCAAGAGTCCCCGGGTGAACTCGTAGAAATTAAAGGAGTTAAATACAAGGCCTATCGCGGTATGGGCTCACTAGGTGCCATGCAGTCGCGCGGTGAACAAAAATCATATTCAAAAGATCGTTATATGCAGGACGATGTTTTATCTGAAGACAAACTTGTTCCAGAAGGCATTGAAGGCAAAGTTATATTCCGCGGAAGCGTAGAAGATGTTGTACATCAACTAGTTGGTGGCCTGCGCTCTGGAATGGGCTACGCCGGTGCACCTGATATTCAGACTCTTCGCCGTGAAGGTCGATTGATTCAAATTACGGCAGCAGGCTTGCAGGAAAGTCATCCCCATGATGTTGCCCATGTTGCCGATGCACCTAACTACCAACAGAGGGGCCGCGCATGAGCGAGATTGAGATTGCACCCGGAAAACGCGCCAGAACAGCCTATTCCTTTGACGATATTGCGATAGTGCCAAGTCGTCGTACTCGCGATCCAGAAGAAGTTTCAACGGCTTGGCAGATCGATGCATATAAGTTTGAACTGCCTATGTTGGCCGCCCCCATGGACTCTGTTGTTTCGCCACAAACTGCCATTGAAATTGGCCGTCTTGGTGGAGTTGGCGTATTAAACCTAGAAGGCCTATGGACTCGATATGAGGATCCACGAATTCCACTGGGCGAGATCGCATCGATGCCAGATAAGCATGCAACTCAGCGCATGCAAGAGATATATAGCGCACCGATTCGTCCTGAACTTATTAAAGAGCGCATCCAGCAGATTCGCGATGCTGGCGTAACTGTTGCAGCATCACTGTCTCCTGCACGTACTGCCCAACTGCATAAAGCAGTTATCGATGCCGGTGTTGATATCTTTGTAATTCGCGGAACAACAGTCAGCGCCGAACACGTTGCCGCAGAATCAGAGGCACTGAATTTAAAAAAGTTTATTTACGAACTCGATGTTCCAGTTATTGTTGGTGGAGTAGCAACTGCAACCGCAGCACTTCACTTGATGCGCGCTGGCGCCGCCGGCGTACTAGTTGGTTTTGGTGGCGGAGCAACTCATACAACACGTAAAGTCTTAGGCATTGAAGTTCCTATGGCTTCAGCAGTTGCCGAAGTTGCATCGGCCCGTCGCGAATACTTAGATGAATCAGGCGGACGCTATGTTCACGTCATTGCCGATGGCGCGGTTGGTCGCAGTGGCGACATTGCTAAGGCGATCGCTTGTGGCGCAGATGCAGTCATGATGGGTTCACCACTTGCTAAGGCCGTTGAGGCACCAGGCCTTGGTTGGCACTGGGGATCTGAAGCCCACCACCAAGTTCTACCCCGTGGTGAGCGCGTTGCAGTTGGCACAGTTGGAACGTTGGAAGAGATTTTGCTTGGCCCATCACATACATCTGATGGCTCCATGAATCTCTTTGGTGCACTTCGTCGCGCAATGGCCACATGCGGATATTCAGATGTCAAAGAGTTCCAGCGCGTAGAGGTTCTTATTCACCGTGCCTAAATCACACGGCGTACTTGTAGTCGATTTTGGTGCGCAGTACGCCCAGCTAATCGCACGCCGTGTTCGCGAAGCCAATGTTTTTTCAGAGATAGTTCCATCAACGATTACGGCAGCCGAGATAAAGGTTAAGAACCCAGAAGCAATCATTCTCTCTGGCGGTCCATCGAGTGTCTATGCCGACAACGCCCCAGTAATAGATCCAGCGATATTTGAACTTGGCATCCCAACTTTTGGCATCTGCTACGGATTTCAGGCGATGGCTGCAGCCCTAGGTGGCATCGTTAGTCAGACTGGAAAATCTGAGTTTGGCCGCACTGATTTAACCACTGCAGGGGCCTCTAAGATTTTCTCATCTCTGCCTGCCAAACAACGTGTATGGATGTCACATGGTGACGCAGTTACTGCTGCACCTGCCGGATTTACTATTTGTGCAACCACTGCAGATACTCCAATTGCCGCCTTTGAAAATGAAACCGGGTTACTAGCCGGCGTTCAATTCCACCCTGAAGTCTTGCACTCCGAGCACGGGCAAGCAATTTTGCTTAACTGGTTAGTCAATATTGCTAAGTGTGATGCGACATGGACAACGGCCAATATTGCTCAGACTGAAATTGCCAAAGCTAAAGCAGTCATTGGTGACAAGCGAGTTATTTGTGGCTTATCAGGTGGAGTTGATTCAGCGGTTGCTGCCGCAATTATTCAACGCGCAGTTGGTACTCAACTAACTTGTGTTTTTGTTGATCACGGACTTTTGAGAAAAGGCGAAGCCGAACAAGTAGAGCGTGACTTTGTTGCATCAACTGGCGTTAACTTAGTTGTTGTCGATGCCAAAGAGGTTTTTCTTACATCTCTTAAAGGCGTAACTGATCCAGAAGAAAAGCGAAAGATCATCGGCCGTGAATTTATCCGAGCTTTTGAAAAAGCTGCGCGCGATATTGCATCTGGTGGTGAAGTTGAATTCTTAGTACAGGGAACCCTTTATCCCGATGTAGTTGAATCTGGCGGAGGAACAGGTACTGCAAATATTAAATCTCACCATAATGTTGGTGGCTTGCCAGATGACTTAAAGTTTTCCTTAATTGAGCCACTTCGCACTTTGTTCAAAGATGAAGTTCGTTTAGTTGGTCTTGAACTAGGCCTACCTGAAGAGATCATTTGGCGGCAGCCATTTCCAGGCCCAGGCCTTGGAATCCGCATCGTGGGTGAAGTAACGCAAGAACGTCTTGATTTATTACGCGAAGCCGATGCAATCGCGCGTTTTGAACTCAAAGCTGCGGGCCTTGATCGCGATATCTGGCAGTGCCCAGTCGTCCTGCTAGCCGATGTCCGCTCGGTAGGCGTTCAAGGAGATGGTCGAACCTACGGGCACCCAATAGTTTTGCGCCCAGTATCTAGCGAAGATGCCATGACTGCGGATTGGTCGAGAGTTCCCTATGAAGTTCTTGAGAAAATCTCAACGCGTATTACTAACGAGGTGCGCGAAGTCAACCGAGTCGTGTTAGATGTAACTAGCAAACCGCCAGGCACGATCGAATGGGAATAGAACAATGATAAAGAAGTTAGTTGCTCCAACTTTTGTGAGCTTGGTTTTAGTTGCCACTTTTATTTCTCCAGTTGCACACGCTGCACAGCGACCTACAACTGTCTCTGGTTGCGCGGCTGTCACTGCTAAAAGTCATGCAGCCATGAAGGTTTCCGAGCCTATGGCCGTTAATAAGAGCTTGCCAAAGACCATGACACTTGTTACTAACTGCGGTTCAATTGTTATTTCCTTGCTTTCAAAGCAGGCCCCGTTAACTGTTACAAAGATAACTGCTCTAGCTAAGGCAAAGTATTTCAACGCTTCTCTGTGTCATCGCCTGACAACAGATGGACTCTTTGTTTTGCAGTGCGGAGATCCAACAGCATCTGGTTCAGGTTCACCAACAGGCTGGAAGGGCTATAAGGACGAGAATCTTCCAGCTAACAAAGCAGCTAACTATCCAGCTGGAACTGTTGCCATGGCTAACTCTGGTCCCGGAACAAATGGAAGCCAATTCTTCTTGGTTTATAAGGACACGCAACTTCCACCTAACTACACAATCTGGGGAAAGATAACGTCAGGTCTAGATTTTCTATTAAAACTCTCTGAGGTTGGTTCGTACACAGTTAACCAAAGCGATGGCAAGGCGTACTACGCCTCTGATGGTTATCCAATACAAAGCGTTGAGATTAAATCAGTAACGCTTCGATAATTAATTTGTATTTACGATTTTAAAAGCTTCAGCGATTCGACCTTCAGCAAAGCCTGCAGCTGCCGCATTTCGTTGACCCCACTCACGAACCATTCGCTCGATCTCAGGATTATGCGCGGTTTGTGATGCATGTGCGTGTAGGGCTTTCATCTTTAATTCAAAAGTATCTGTGATATCAACAAAGTGATCTGGGTGCGCAAATGAACTAACCCATACCTCTTTAACTCGCCAAGGCTCCAAACCTTCGACTTCTAATAAATCCGTGAAAGCAAATGGATTGCGGGCATCTGGATACACAGCCTGAATTGAGGCTTCACCGGCAGCTAAGTGATCTGGATGGCTTGCACCGATTCGGTCCCAGTTACGTTCTGGACTTTGGCAGACTAAGCGATCTGGCTTTGAAATACGCATCTGACGAACTAAATCTTTACGAAGTGCAAGAGTGGGCTCTAAGTGGCCATCTACATAGTTGAGGAAAGTTATATCGGTAACACCAATTGCAGCACCTGCGGCACGTTGTTCGCGCTGGCGAATTGCAGGCATCTCCTCTTTTGTAAATCCTGACTCTTCCCCGCCTTGGTCACCATTAGTGCAGAACACGTATGCGACGTCAATACCCTTTTTAACCCATTGGGCAATGGTTCCTGAAGCTCCAAAATCAGAGTCATCGGGGTGGGCACTAATGACCAAAACTCGTTTGATCTCACTATCTGCGATCGGTTCCATCGCGTTAGCCTAATAGACTTAAGGCCATGATGAGTAATGAAACTTTGCTTGAGGGTCTAAATCCCGCGCAAAGTACCGCAGTTACTCATGCAGGTGGACCATTATTAGTAGTTGCAGGTGCGGGCTCGGGCAAGACCCGTGTGTTAACCAGGCGAATCGCTTATTTAATGTCTCATAGACATGTAGCCCCGTATCAAATCCTGGCAATTACATTTACAAATAAAGCCGCCGGAGAAATGAAGGCGCGCGTTGGAGAATTGGTCGGTCCAGTCGCTCAATCAATGTGGGTATCTACTTTTCACTCGGCATGTGTACGTATCTTGCGCCAAGAGGCTGTACGAATGGGTTATAGCAACTCATTTTCTATCTATGACTCTGCCGATTCACTGCGCCTTATTACTATCGTTGCAAAAGAGCTCAACTTAGATTCAAAGAGATATCCTGCTCGCCAATTTCAAGCGATGATATCAAATGCTAAGAATGAACTCATGGGACCACAAGATTACGTCAATGCATCGAGTAATCAATTTGAACAAGTTGTGGGCGATGTCTATGGCGTGTATCAAGCACGGTTACAGCGTGCTAACGCGATGGATTTTGATGATTTAATTTCCAAGACCGTTGAAGTCTTGCAGCGATTTCCCGAAGCTAAAGCGCGTTTCAGATCGCGCTTTCGTCATGTTTTAGTCGATGAATACCAGGATACAAATCATGCGCAGTACATACTTGTAAAAGAGTTAGTGGGAACCGATAGCGAAGGCATGCCACCGGCTGAACTATGTGTGGTTGGTGATGCCGATCAATCAATTTATGGCTTTCGTGGAGCGACGATTCGCAACATTTTGCAGTTTGAGCTGGATTATCCCAACGCAACTACCGTGCTTTTAGAGCAGAACTACCGTTCAACCCAAAATATTCTTAATGCGGCCAATGCCGTTATAACAAAGAATGAGAGCCGCAAAGAGAAAAACCTCTGGACTGATTCGGGTTCTGGAGCACTCCTTACAGGTTATGTTGCCGAGAGCGAACATGATGAAGCCAACTTCGTAGCCGATGAGATTCGACAGCTTCAAAAAGATTCGCAATCAAATCCTGGCGATACGGCTATTTTCTATCGGACAAATGCACAGTCTCGCGTCTTTGAAGAAGTCTTTATGCGAAATGCGCTGCCCTATAAAGTCGTTGGTGGGCTTCGATTCTATGAGCGCCGTGAAGTCAAAGATTTGCTGGCTTATTTGCGTGTACTAACTAATCTTGAAGATGAAATCTCTCTGCGGCGAATCATTAATGTTCCTAAGCGGGGCATTGGTGATACGACCCTTGAATATGTTGATGAATTTGCACGCCTGCATGGAGTTTCTTTTTGGCAAGGTTTACTTCGTGCCTCACAAATTGAAGCTTTATCATCTCGGGCAGCACTTTCGATTAATGACTTCACTTCGATGATTAGCGCTCTCAATGTTTTAGTTGAAGCCAAAACTCGTCCATCTGTAATCGTTGAGGCCGCACTAGAGCAGTCAGGTTTGTTGAAAGAGTTAGTAGATAGCACTGATCCACAAGATGAGGTTCGAGTTGAGAACCTTAAAGAACTTGTCGCTGTTTCAATGGAATATGAAGAGCGAGAGTTTGATGAACTAGCCGAAGATGAAGAGATTTCACTGTCAGGGTTTCTAGAAAAAGTTTCACTTGTTGCCGATGCCGATGAAATACCAGAAGGTGAAGACCATGGAGGAGTCGTCACGATGATGACGCTTCACACTGCAAAAGGTCTAGAGTTTCCGACAGTATTTCTAACTGGCATGGAAGATGGAATATTTCCGCATTCACGAACACTTGGTGAAAAAGATGAGATTGAAGAAGAGCGCAGACTTGCCTATGTTGGTTTAACTCGCGCACGTGAACGCCTGTATCTCTCACGCGCCGAATACCGTTCTACGTGGGGTGCGCCAAATTACAATCCACCATCACGCTTCCTCGATGAGATTCCAGAGGATGTCATTGAATGGCGCAATCAATCCTCTACATCGTTCTCACCAGCCTCTATTAAGCGCTCTCGTGTTGCTGCAGCACCGCCTCCACGAGCAACTGGCAAGAAGATTTCCTCAATTGAACTCAGTATTGGCGAGCGTGTGTCTCATGACACATTTGGTTTAGGCACAGTCGTATCAGTGGCCGGTGAGGGCGATAAGGCGGAGGCGACAATAAAATTTGGACAGTATGGCGAGAAGCGATTGCTGCTGCGCTATGCACCTGTTGAGAAGCTCTAGGATTACCCCCTAAACACGATACGGAGTACCAGTGGATCTCTTTGAATATCAAGCCCGTGACTTATTTGAAAAGCATGGCGTCCCAGTTCTAGCAGCCGCTACTGCAACAACGGCCGATGAAGCCGAAGCTGCAGCTACAAAAATCGGCGGCAAGGTAGTCGTTAAGGCGCAGGTAAAAGTTGGTGGTCGAGGCAAAGCTGGCGGCGTAAAGCTGGCCGAGAATCCCGCCGATGCTCGCGAAAAAGCTGCGGCAATTCTGGGAATGGATATCAAGGGCCACGAGGTTCGCACTGTAATGATTGCAGCTGCTGCGCCAATCGAATCTGAATACTACTTAGCGATTTTGCTTGATCGCTCTAATCGAACATTCCTTGTAATGGCATCGGTTTCTGGCGGAATGGACATTGAAGAAGTTGCACATACTGCGCCAGAAAAATTAGCGAAGATTCCTGTCTCTGCCGTTGATGGAATTAGCTTGGCAAAAGCTAAAGAGATAATTGCCGCAGCTAACTTTCCAAGTGATGTTGCCGATCAGGTTGCAGAAGTTCTTCTGAAGCTCTGGGAAGTTTTCCAATCTGAAGATGCAACACTTGTTGAGGTTAATCCATTGGTTAAGACCAAAGATGGAAAAGTAATTGCTCTCGATGGAAAAATTACTCTTGATGACAATGCAGAGTTTCGCCAACCAGGCCATGAAGCCTTGGTCGATCATGCGGCAACAAATGCACTTGAGGCGGCAGCTAAAGCTAAGAACTTAAACTATGTAAAGCTAGATGGTGAAGTTGGAATCATCGGTAACGGCGCAGGTTTAGTAATGAGCACGCTGGATGTTGTTGCCTATGCTGGCACAAAGCATGGTGGAGTTCGCCCAGCTAACTTCCTAGACATTGGTGGCGGAGCATCGGCGCAGATTATGGCCGATGGTCTCTCAATTATTCTTGGTGATAAAGATGTGAAGAGCGTCTTCGTCAACGTATTTGGTGGAATCACGGCTTGTGACGCCGTTGCCGATGGAATTGTTCAAGCCCTAGAGCTATTAGGTGACAAGGCAACTAAGCCGATCGTTGTACGCCTAGATGGCAACAATGTCGTCGAAGGGCGCGCAATTTTGGCTAAAGCGGCACACCCGCTCATCGAACAGGCCGACACGATGGATGGAGCAGCTAACAGAGCTGCAGAATTGGCGGCAAAGTAAATGTCTATCTTCTTAAATGAAAACACTAAGGTCATTGTCCAAGGCATGACTGGCTCTGAAGGAACTAAACACACACGCCGTATGTTGGCATCGGGTACAAAGATTGTCGGGGGAGTAACACCGGGTAAAGGCGGACAGGTCGTAGAGATCGATGGCCACAAGCTTCCAGTCTTTAACACTGTTGCCGAGGCAATGTCGGCAACGGGCGCGGATGCATCGGTTGTCTTTGTTCCACCTAAGTTTGCAAAGGCTGCAGTGATCGATGCAATCGATGCAGCAATGCCATTGGTCGTTGTGATTACCGAAGGTATTCCAGTTCACGACTCAGCAAGTTTCTACGCTTATTCAGTCAGCAAAGGAACAACGCGCATCATTGGACCAAACTGCCCTGGGTTAATTAGCCCCGGAAAATCAAATATTGGAATCATCCCTGCCGACATCACAGGTGCGGGCCCAATTGGATTAGTATCAAAATCAGGAACTCTTACCTACCAGATGATGTATGAACTGCGCGATATTGGATTTAGTACGGCAGTTGGAATCGGTGGAGATCCTGTCATTGGAACAACACATATCGATTGTCTTCGCGCATTTCAAGATGACCCAGAGACAACTGCAATCGTGATGATTGGTGAAATTGGTGGCGATGCAGAAGAGCGCGCAGCAGCCTTCATCGCTGAATATGTCACTAAGCCAGTTGTTGGTTACGTAGCAGGATTTACTGCACCAGAAGGAAAGACAATGGGCCACGCAGGCGCAATTGTTTCTGGCTCTTCAGGTACGGCTCAAGGTAAGAAAGATGCACTGGAGGCAGCTGGCGTAAAAGTTGGCCAGACTCCTAGTGAAACGGCGCAGTTGCTGCGCGATATCTTAGGCCGTTAACAGAAATGTTCGGGCGCGTACTTGGGGTCACAGTGACCCAAGTGCTGCGCAGCATTGCAGTTCTACTTCTGCCTACCTCATTTATTGCTCTGCTTGCCTGGGCAACTGCCGGCAGTGCCACCGGAAACACAGGAGATCCACTTCGGGCTGCCTTATGGATTTGGTTGTCGGCCCACCAACTACCATTTTCGTTAGCACTTCCACCAGTTAATGCTGCGGGATATTTATCCTATTTACCGCTAGGTGCTCTGGTATTTCCAGTGTTGGCGATTCGCAATGGAGTAGCACGAACAATTAATCGCCTTGATCATGATGCTTCACTAATCCCATTAGCTCGAACAATGTTTGCCGTTATATATAGCGCGATCGGCGCTCTCTTTGCATATTTCTCATCCACTAGTGCAGTAAAACCAGTTTGGTACTTTGTTCCACTCTTCTTTTTACCGCTGACTTTCATTAGCGCATCTAGCGTTGGTCGCCGTTTAATCTTTGGGCAAGCACTTCTCTATAGCTCTCGGATTATTTCCTTCTTGCTGGGAGTCTCATCTATCACCTTTGGAGTAATGATTTTTACTCATTTATCTACGGTAAGGGATTTAACTACCGTTCTAGAGCCTGGATTGCTAGGCGGTTTTCTCTTGCTACTTCTAAATATTTTATATCTACCTAATGCCGTAGTTGCCACGCTTGGTTATTTTTCAGGTGCAGGCTTTGCCGTAGGTTCCGGCTCGCTCATTTCGCCACTAAGTTTTCATGTGAATTCAATTCCAGCTTTTCCACTTCTTGGAACACTGCCATCGGGCACATATCCCATTGCATTGATTGGTATTGCATTAGTAATTCTCTCTGGTGCAATGCTTGCTGTCTGGACCGTTGCACTTAATACAAGGATTTTGATACAGAGTTTGTTTGCCTCTGTTGTGATAATTGCCCTCATTGGTTATTCAGGCAGTGGTGCGCTATTTACCGATGCAATGTCGGCCGTGGGCGTCTCACCCTGGAAATTTACACTCACCGTTGGCGTTGAGTTAATAGTCGGCGCATTGCTAGCGCTTTATATTCCCCGTATAGGTAAGCGTTAATGGCGTATCGCCTTGTAGTTTTGGCATCAGGATCAGGAACGTTGGCACAAGCGATATTTGATGCACGAGACGATTTAGATTGTGAAATCGTTGCAGTAATTAGTGATAACGATGCAGCACTAGTCTTAGGTAAAGCACAGTCAATGGATATTGCTACCGAGGTCATTGCTGTTGGGGCTTCACGCCAAGAATGGAATACTCAGATAATTGAGCGGGTGGGTTCATATAAACCCGATCTAGTCGTGAGCGCTGGCTTCATGCGCATCTTGCCCGCCGATTTCGTCAATAGATTTCCAACAATAAATATCCATCCAGCCTTATTGCCGAACTTTCCAGGCGCACATGCTGTGAGAGATGCACTTGCCGCCGGGGTTGCAGTAACCGGCACAACGGTTCACTGGGTCGATGATGGTGTCGATACTGGGCCAATCATCACGCAGATGGAGGTTCCTATTGTGCCCGGTGATGATGAACCAACACTTCATGAGAGAATTAAGAACGTTGAACGAGGTCTCATTGTTGCGACCATTGCACTGATTCTTCCCACTTTGGAGCGACATGTCTGAACGTAAAGTGATTCGACGGGCACTAGTGAGCGTCTATGACAAAGCCCGATTATTAGAGGTTGGGCAGGTCCTTTGTGATTCTGGAATCGAAATCCTTTCAACTGGTTCAACTGCCAAGAATTTAGCTGCGGCAGGAATTCCTGTCACTGAAGTCAGTCAGTACACGGGCTTTCCAGAGATTATGGGAGGTCGAGTTAAGACTCTGCATCCTCGCGTGCATTCTGGAATTCTGGCCGATCAAAGCAATCCTGAACACTTAAGCGCGATTGCTGAATTAGATATCGCGCCATTTGATCTAGTGATTATCAATCTTTATCCCTTTGCGCAAACTATTGCATCGGGAGCTGATTTTGCCGAATGTATCGAGCAGATTGATATCGGTGGTCCATCAATGTTGCGCGGTGGGGCAAAAAACCACAACTCCGTGGCGGTCGTCTGCAAGACATCTCAGTACGATGCTTTAATTGAAGCGATTAAAGCTGGTGGCTTTACGTATGAGCAGCGCAAAGCCTTGGCTTTAGAAGTCTTTAGAACAACGGCTGAATATGATTTAGCGATAGCAACATGGCTAGATACCAGTAAAGAGTTACCAGATTGGTTTGGGCGAATTTATAAGCGCGAAAATACTCTGCGCTATGGAGAAAATCCACATCAAAGTGCAGCAATTTACTCCGGTGGATTAGCAGGAATCGTTGGCGCAGTGCAGTTGCATGGCAAAGAGATGTCATTTAACAACTACACCGATGCCGATGCGGCATGGCGGGCAGCACTAGATCATGAGCAGCCATGTGTGGCAATCATTAAACACGCTAACCCGTGTGGAATCGCAGTTGCAGCCGATATCGCTCTTGCCCACAGCAAAGCACATGAGTGCGATCCTGTTTCTGCTTTTGGCGGAGTAGTTGCAGCAAATCGCCAAGTCAGTGTGAAAATGGCTGAACAGCTATCTGAGATATTTACAGAGGTTGTTATCGCGCCAAGTTATGAGGCGGGTGCAGTAGAGCTACTTGCTAAGAAACCTTCGATTCGGATTTTGCAATGCGATGTTACGTCGATCGCTACCGTTGAAATGCGTCCAGTATCGGGGGGAGTATTGCTTCAAGAGACAGACTTAATAAATGCACCCGGAGATAGTTTGGCATCATGGATTCAAGTCTGCGGCGAAAAAGTTAATGATGAGTTAATGAGGGATTTAGAGTTTGCATGGAAATCAGTACGCGCAGTAAAGAGCAATGCGATTTTGTTAAGTAAAGATGGTGCATCTATTGGCATAGGCATGGGTCAAGTGAATCGCGTTGATTCTGCGCGTCTTGCAGTTACTAGAGCCGGTGATCGAGTCAAGGGTTCTGTCGCTGCAAGCGATGCGTTCTTCCCCTTTGCAGATGGATTACAAATTCTTATAGAAGCCGGAATCACTGCTGTTGTGCAACCTGGAGGCAGTGTTCGAGATGACGAAGTCATCGCTGCCGCACAGAACGCTGGAATAGCGATGTTCTTCACAGGCACGCGGCATTTCTCTCACGCGTAGGGCTGGCATAGGATTACAGCATGAGCGCACAAATTTTAGATGGCAAGGCATTAGCTTCTTTGATTAAATCTCAATTAGCCGTAAGGGTTGTTGAGTTAAAGTCTCGCGGAATCACTCCGGGGCTTGGAACAGTTTTAGTAGGCGATGACCCAGGTTCGCACTCGTACGTAGGTGGAAAGCATCGCGACTGCCATGAAGTTGGCATCAACTCAATTCGCGTTGATCTACCGGCCAATGCGACTGAGGCCGACGTAATGGCGGCGATTAAGGATTTGAATTCATCCCCAGAGTGCACCGGTTACATTGTGCAGTTGCCACTACCAAAGGGAATTAATACCCAAAGAGTTCTGGAGGCAATTGATCCATCAAAGGATGCCGATGGCCTGCACCCAATGAACTTAGGGCGCTTGGTTTCAGGTTATGACGCACCTTTGCCTTGCACACCACATGGAATTGTTGAGCTCTTAACTCATTACGGAATTAGTACCCAAGGTGCAGAAGTAACTGTTATTGGTCGAGGTCTAACTGTCGGTCGCCCATTAGGTTTATTACTCACACGCAAACAAGAAAATGCAACGGTTACTTTGACGCATACTGGAACCAAAGACTTATTAACCCACACCAAAAAAGCTGACATTATTGTTGCTGCAATCGGGCAAGCACATTTCTTGAAGGCCGAAATGATCAAGCCAGGTGCAGTAGTTTTAGATGTTGGAATTTCTCGCACAGATAAAGGCTTATTAGGCGACGTAGATCCTGGCGTTATGGAAGTTGCATCATGGGTTGCACCGATGCCTGGTGGCGTAGGTCCAATGACTCGCGCAATGTTGATTAAGAATGTTGTAGATGCATGCAGTTAACTAACCGATTACTAAGTATTGTCAGTAATATTTCAATACTTATTGGTGTGGCATTGGGCATGGGCGGGATAGTGCGAGGTGGGTCACTATTTATAGCGGCCGGTACTGCAGGTGTAGCACTCAAAGCGCGCCATCGCCGCCGTTTCGACTTTTATTTTCCCCTCATTATTGCGGTCGCCCTTTTTGCCTTGGCAGTTGCACTTCCTCGCGGACGGTAGAGTTTGGGTAGTGCCTCAATCACTTAACCAAGGGAGTACGCCATGGGCGGAAAAGTCACAGTAGTCGGCGCAGGTTTTTATGGATCAACAACTGCACTTCGATTAGCTGAATACGATGTTTTTGACACGGTTGTTCTTACCGATATCGTGGAAGGCAAACCTGAAGGTTTAGCTCTCGATATGAATCAATCTCGTTCTATTGAAGGTTTTGAGACAAAAATAATTGGCGCAACAACGACACCAGAAGGTGCGGGCTATGAAGCCACAGCAAACTCAGATGTAGTCGTTATTACCGCCGGACTTCCACGCAAGCCTGGTATGAGTCGCATGGATTTAATCGGCGTTAACGCTGGAATCGTCCGCGGAGTTGCCGAGAACATTGCAAAGCATTCACCTAACGCAGTCATTATCGTGGTTTCAAATCCACTCGATGAGATGACAGCACTGGCTCAGATTGCAACTGGTTTTCCTAAGAACCGCGTGATGGGTCAGGCAGGAATGCTCGACACCGCACGCTTTACTAACTTTGTTGCTGAGAAATTGGCAGTAAAAGTAGGTGTTGTTAAGACGCTGACTCTTGGTTCACACGGTGACACCATGGTTCCAGTTCCAAGTCGCTGCACAGTAAATGGAAAAGCACTCAGTGAGCTGTTATCTCAAGTCGAAATCGATGAGCTAGTTGATCGCACACGCAATGGTGGCGCAGAAGTTGTTGCCTTGCTCAAGACAGGCTCTGCGTATTACGCACCATCGGCAGCTGCTGCACGTATGGCAAAGGCGGTCATTGAAGACTCTGGTGCCGTGATGCCTGTGTGTGCATGGGTCGATGGCGAATATGGAATTTCAGGTGTCTATCTTGGTGTTGAAGCCGAGATTGGCCGTAGCGGAATCAAAAAAGTCGTTGAAAGTGCACTGACTGAATCCGAAGTTACCGCGCTTAAAGCTGCCGCTGAGGCAGTTCGTGCAAAACAAGCAGACGTCCAAACACTCTAAAGGGGAGAACAACACATGTCCAAGATTAAAGTAGAAGGAACAGTTGTTGAGCTAGATGGCGATGAGATGACTCGCATTATTTGGCAGTTCATTAAGGAGTCATTGATCCTTCCTTATCTAGACGTCAACCTTGATTACTACGATCTTGGCATGGAAAATCGTGATGCAACCGATGATCAGGTAACCATTGATTCCGCACATGCGATTCAAAAGCATGGAGTTGGAATTAAGTGCGCAACGATTACTCCTGATGAGGCCCGTGTTGAAGAGTTTGGCCTTAAGAAGATGTGGAAGTCTCCCAATGGAACTGTCCGCAATATCTTGGGCGGCGTGATTTTTCGCGAGCCGATCATTATCAGCAACGTTCCACGTTTGGTACCTCATTGGACTAAGCCAATTGTTATTGGGCGCCATGCTTTTGGCGATCAGTACAAAGCAACAGATTTCAAAGTTCCAAGTGCCGGCAAGCTAACAATGACATTTGTTCCAGCTGATGGCTCTGCACCAGTTGAATACAATGTTTTTGATTTCCCATCATCGGGTGTTGCAATGGGTATGTACAACATGGATGAATCAATCCGTGACTTTGCCCGGGCTTCTTTGAACTACGGACTTAACCGTAACTTCCCGGTTTACCTATCAACCAAAAACACAATCTTGAAGGCTTATGACGGTCGCTTTAAAGATATCTTCGAAGAGATTTTCCAAGCTGAATTCAAGACTGCATTCGAAGCTGCAGGAATTTGGTATGAGCACCGCTTAATCGATGACATGGTCGCTATGTCACTTCGCATGGAGGGTGGATACGTCTGGGCATGTAAGAACTATGACGGCGATGTTCAATCTGACACCGTTGCTCAGGGTTATGGCTCACTTGGTTTAATGACATCTGTCTTAATGACACCAGATGGAAAGATTGTTGAATCAGAGGCCGCTCACGGAACAGTGACTCGTCACTACCGTGATCACCAAAAAGGTAAGGCAACATCGACGAATCCAATTGCATCTATCTTTGCTTGGACACGTGGCTTAGCCCATCGTGCAAAGTTAGATGACAACGCCGAACTTGCAGCTTTTTGTGCAACGCTAGAACGCGTATGCATCGAAACTGTTGAAGAAGGCAAGATGACGAAAGATCTAGCATTGCTTATCTCCAAAACTGCGCCATGGCAAACAACACAAGAGTTCTTGGCATCAATTGATGAGAACCTTAAGAAAGCTATGGCATAACGCTTAACTCTCAACTCTATTGAGGGGTAGGCCTCAGATTCTCCTTGTTAGTCATCTGACGTAGGTCTAGTTTCAATCCAACATGTGCGCACCGTTGCGCACGTGAAATTGGAGAAGAAATGACTGATTTCATCGCTCCCGGCCAACCCGGAAGCAAAGTTACGTATCTACCTCGTTATGACCATTGGATTAATGGCAAGTATGAAAAGCCAGATTCAGGTCAGTACTTTGAAAACGTAACTCCAGTAACTGGAAAAGTTTTCTGTGATGTTGCACGTGGAAATGCTAAAGATATTGATAAGGCACTTGATGCAGCACATGCTGCAGCTCCTGCATGGGGTAAGACATCTGCAACTGAACGCGCAATTATTCTTAACAAAATTGCCGATCGCATGGAGGCAAATGTTGAAGCCATAGCAGTTGCCGAAACATGGGAAAACGGAAAACCAGTTCGTGAGGCGCTCTATGTAGATATTCCACTTGCAATCGATCACTTTAGATACTTTGCCGCAGCTATCCGTGCGCAAGAAGGATCAGCTGGCGAACTGGACAATGACACTGTCGCCTATCACTTCCACGAACCACTGGGTGTAGTTGGCCAAATTATTCCGTGGAACTTCCCAATATTGATGGCAGTATGGAAGTTAGCTCCAGCAATCGCCGCAGGTAACTGCGTCGTACTAAAGCCAGCTGAGCAGACTCCAGTATCGATTTTGTTCTTGATGGATATCATCAAAGACCTTTTGCCAGATGGTGTCGTTAATATCGTTAACGGCTTTGGTGTCGAAGCCGGTAAGCCATTGGCATCTTCTCCACGCATTGCCAAGATCGCATTCACAGGTGAAACCACAACAGGCCGCTTGATTATGCAGTATGCATCAGAGAACATTATTCCTGTCACCCTTGAACTCGGTGGCAAAAGTCCGAATATCTTCTTTGGTGATGTTGCTGCCGAAGACGATGCCTTTTATGACAAGGCGTTAGAAGGCTTCACGATGTTTGCCGTCAACCAGGGTGAGGTCTGCACCTGCCCTTCACGCGGTTTGATCGATACCAAAATCTACGATCGATTCTTAGGTGATGTCACTGCACGCACCAATGCGATTAAGCAGGGACACCCATTGGATCTTTCTACGATGATTGGTGCACAAGCCAGCACAGATCAGTTAGAAAAGATTCTTTCCTACCTAGATATTGGTAAGAAAGAGGGCGCAAAGGTAATCACGGGTGGTGAGCGCGCAGATTTGGGCGGCGAGCTTTCCGGTGGCTACTACGTTATGCCTACTATCTTTGAAGGCCATAACAAGATGCGCATCTTCCAAGAGGAGATCTTCGGTCCAGTTGTCTCAGTTACAAAGTTCGATGGCTTCGATAATGCCATTGAGATTGCCAATGACAGCTTGTACGGTCTAGGTGCAGGTGTATGGACACGCGATATGAATACCGCTTATCGCGCA
Organism: Candidatus Planktophila sp.; assembly: GCA_049314595.1. Classification (GTDB taxonomy): domain Bacteria; phylum Actinomycetota; class Actinomycetes; order Nanopelagicales; family Nanopelagicaceae; genus Planktophila. The sequence goes on from JBMOET010000008.1 coordinate 19,388, forward strand.
GGCCGAGCTATCCAAGCTGGTCGTGTCTGGACTAACTGCTATCACGCCTATCCAGCTGGAGCTGCATTTGGTGGCTACAAAGCCTCTGGAATCGGCCGCGAGAACCATAAGATGATGCTTGATCATTACCAACAAACTAAGAACCTGCTTGTTTCGTACTCACCAAACAAGCTCGGCTTCTTTTAAGGAGTACTAATGTCTCTGCCGTCCCGCGTTGATTACACACCCGAGGCGGCAGAGCTATTACTCAAGTTAACAAAAATAAACGGTCCGCTGATGTTTCATCAATCAGGTGGTTGTTGTGATGGATCATCGCCTATGTGTTATTTGAAAGGTGAGTTTAGAGTTGGCGGCTCTGATGTTTTAGTCGGCGAATTAGTTATTGAAGGAGTTGAAGAAGCGATTCGCGTATGGATGTCTGCAACTCAGTTTGAATACTGGAAGCACACGCATTTAACTATTGATGTTGTAGATGGAAGAGGAGGAGGGTTTTCCCTCGAGTCGACAGAGGGAAAACGCTTTCTTACAAGGTCACGGTTATTCACTGATGAAGAGTGGCGCGTGTTAGAAAATTCGCCCGTAACAACTGGGGCGTAGATACTCGCTCTCATAACTAGTTCTTGCATGAGAGGTTGCACTCACATAACTGCAGAGATAGTGCTGAGCTTTTTTATAGCAAAGGTAGGGTTACCCCATGGAAATAATCTCAATCACTCAGGCTCCAGAAAATGCAGGATCTCATTCATGTCGTTGCGGTGAAGAGAGTTCATCGACATACCCAGAGCTCGATGCAACGCTTATTCCTCACGAGATTCGTCACCCAGCAATTTTCGGTGCCCTTGAATCACTCAAGGTTGGAGAAGGAATGGTTTTAGTTGCACCCCACAAGCCAATTCCGCTCTTAGCCCAGATTGAAAAGAAGCACCCAGGTGCTTATTCGGTCAACTTTCTCGATGAGGGTCCCGATAAGTGGCACATCGAATTTATCCGAAGCACGGTAGAAGTTAGCCGTGCCAACTAAAGTATTTGTAGTCGATGATCATGAGCTGGTTCGAAAAGGCTTAATTGATCTCATTGATGCCGAAGCTGACTTATCCGTTGTGGGCAGTGCGGCAAATGTTGCTGACGCACTTTTTCATTTTGTGACAGTAGATGCCGATATTGCAGTATTAGACGTGCGGCTTCCCGATGGAAATGGAATTGAGTTATGTAGAGAGTTAATCTCTATTAATTCCAAAGTAAAGGTTTTAATGCTGACATCCTTTCAAGATGATGAGGCTCTTCTTGGTGCAGTCCTTGGCGGTGCCTCTGGCTACCTGATTAAGGATATTAAGAACCTTGAACTTCTTGCATCTATTCGTAAAGTTGCATCTGGCGAAAGTTTTCTCGATACGAAGTTAATCTCTTCAGTTACTAATCGCCTTCGCGAAAACAAGAATCCAGCAAGTGAGATTTATGAGCTCACCGATCAGGAACAGCGAGTTCTTGAGTTCATCGGTGAGGGAATGACTAACCGGGAGATTGCAAAGAATATGTTCTTGGCTGAAAAGACTGTTAAGAACTACGTCTCGTCTCTTCTAAGAAAACTAGGTTTGGAGCGTCGAACACAGGCTGCTGCAATGGCGGTTCGTTTAAGCGTTGGCAGAAGTTAAAGACTTCCACGCCACATCGCTCGGGTACCCGATGAGCCATCTTTAGTAATTTCAAACTCTCCACCTCTGGCCAATGCGCGTTGCTCAAGGTTGAGAAGACCACTCTTTCGCTCACTCGGTACGTAACCTTTGCCATTATCAACGACTCTAATTTCACAGTATGTTTGATTGGCCATTACTACTAAATCGATAGAAGTTGCCTCTGCGTGGCGAATCGCGTTAGTGACAAGTTCGCGAATGACTGGAATCACTTCTCGTGCAAGATCTGGGTTAATGACTGTATCTACTGGTCCTATATACGAGTGTGTCACTTGGAAGCCAGCGATTGAGGACAGAGATGCAATTTCGCCAAGGACTAATGTGCGGACATTCTGAATTGGGTGGTCATTGTGAAGGGCAAAGATTGTCGTTCTAATCTGCTGAACCGTTGAATCTAGATTTTCTAAAATATCGTTAATCTTTGCCAGTGATTGCACTGGGATAGATGCATCGGCGGCAATTGATTGCAGGGATATTCCAGATGCAAATAGTTGCTGAATAACTAAATCATGTAAGTCACGAGCAATACGTTCCCGTTCAGCCAGAACTCCTACTTGATTACGTGCAATGTGCCCCCGGTAGCTATCAATTGCGATTCCAGCGGCAGATGCTAAAACGACAACAAGCTCTTCATCTTCTTGCGTGAAATCTTCACCATTGCGTTTTTGAGTCAAATAAATACTGCCGTACAGCTCCTCACGAATGCGAATCGGAACACCTAAAAAACCCGACATGGAAGGGTGTCCCTTGGGAAAACCAACCGAGGATGGGTGATCTTGAATAACTGACACACGAAGTGGTGCTGGAAATTTAAGTAAGTGGCCAAGAAGGCCCTTACCTTCAGGAAAAGTATTTATCTCATCGGCAGTTTCATCACTCATGCCTACGTATGTGAAATCCTCAAGTGTGCCATCGGGAGTAATTGAACCAAGAGCACCATAAGTGCAGTCGGTAATGAGAACAGCGTTATGAATGAGCCGCTTGAGTGATGTCTTTAAGTCTTCGCCTTTAGCGACATCCATAACAGCATCGGAGAGTGCGCTAAGCCGGGTGACATCCATGACGTGAGTCTGCCGAATATCACCCGGAATGACGAGTTAGCTTCGCGCCTCAGCCTCTTTGCGCGTATAGAACCACCAGGCGATGCATGTGCCGACTACAGCAAAGAGTGCGACCCCTTGGAAAAAGCCCGCAGGAGCCATCATTGAGAGCAGAACTCCAAAGATGAAGGGACCAAAAGCTGCGATGGCACCCGTCCACCCAATAACACTTCCTGCTTGACGAGGCTCAAAGATCATTGGCATCTGTTTGAAAGTACTTGCATTTCCAACTCCAGCAAAGAAGAAGATGGCCATCATGCCCCAGAAGAACTTCATAAAGTCATTGCTGCTACCGGGTGTTAATTGAGTCGATGTAAAGATTGCCGATGCGGCAATACCGATTCCCGAGAAGAAGGTAAGAATTCCTCCACCTAAGCGATCTGCAATCGGTCCGCTGATTACGCGAGCCGCCGAACCTACAAGAGGGCCGAAGAATGCATATTTAACTGGATCCGGCGCATTAGCGAATTCACCGAAGAGGTTCTTGATTAATAGACCAAATTGAGCTGAAAAGCCTGAGAAAGTTCCAAAAGTCATAAAGTAAAGAACGGTCATTAACCAGGTGTGCTTATTGTTGAAAATATCTAGTTGATCTTTGACACCCCGAGAAGTCACCGGCACGCTCTTTAAAAAGACCCATGAAAGTATGACTGAAATAATTACAAAAGGCACCCAGACAAGACCAGCATTTTGATACCACACAGATTTATCAATGCCTTTAACTTTGTCTACGAAATGTTGTGGAGCACCAAGGGTTGCACCAAACATTGCTGAGCCTACGATAATTGGCGTAAAGAATTGAATAATACTTACTCCAAAGTTGCCAACGCCGGCTTGAATTCCAAGAGCTAGTCCCTGTTTTGATTTAGGGAAGAAGTAGGACGTACTTGGCATAAACCCAGAGAAAACACCGCCACCGATTCCAGAGAAGAAGGCAAGAATGAGCAGAGCAAAATAAGGTGTTGAAGGTGAGCGCACCGCAAATGACCAACCGATAAGTGGCAGTAGAAGTAGCGACGTTGAGTACGTTACTAATTTGCGGGTTCCAAGAATTGGGGGGAGGAACATCCAGATTAAACGTAGACCTCCACCTGCAAGGCCGGGCATTGCAGCTAACCAGTAGAGCTCTTTTTTCGATAGATCAAAGCCTAAGTTATTGAGCTTTGGCGCAAGGGCTGACACTAAGAACCAACTCATGAAGCCAAGGGTTAGCGCATACGTTGTTACCCATAAGGTCTTCCAAGCAATTGTGGACTCCCACTTACCTTCAGCGTTGGGATCCCAAGATTCCAACCACTCTGAGGATTTAGCCTTCTGTGTAGACATTTTAATCTCCATTCATTTGTGGGCGTAGATAATCGATTTGATGCTTGAGGGATGGGTTAGCTTGATTAAGTACTCTTACAACTACAACGTGCATCCAGATCGTTGCTGCCAAAGTCAACAGAAAAAGTACAACGAAGGTGGATTGAGGCAGTCCAGTCCAATCTTTAACTGAGACGAAAAGTGGAGGCAATAAGAATCCGCCCAGGGCGCCGAGCGTTCCCACCAAGCCACCAACTGCTCCAACATCGTTGGGGAAATATTCAGGGATGTGCTTAAAAACGGCGGCCTTACCAATTCCCATTGAGCAGCCAACAATAAATAAGAGAGCCGTGAAAGGCATTACACCTAAGTGATACGGTAAAACATTCTTACTGCCTGTTGGTGTATTCAAAACAATGTATCCAAATGGTGCTGCTAGAAAAAGCAGTGCAATGAGCATTGTGATAAATGTTGCGTACATTAAACGACGCGCCCCGATCTTGTCGGAAATGTATCCACCAAGTGGCCGAAGTAAGGATGCAGGGAAAATGAAAAGCGCAGTTAAAAGTGCTGCATCATGTAAGTTCAAGTTATAAACTGAGACATAGTATTTTGGCATCCATGAAGCCAGTGCAACGTATGCACCAAAGACGACAACATAGTAGAAGCTAAATCTCCACACCTGCAGATACCGCAAAGGTGCAAACATCTGACGTAGAGGTCTAGAGGTTTGCAAATTCTCAGAGTCTGCAGGTGTGAAAAATAGGATTGCGAATGCGGTAATTACAAGAAGGACTGAATACAGTGCTGGAACAAAGCGCCATCCGCCAGGGATGATTCCACCTAAGTAGGATCCGCCAATTGTGCTAGCGATCACCGCTGGACCAATGAATTTTGTTGCAGATGCCCCAACATTTCCGGCGCCAAAAACACCCAGGGCAAAGCCTTGGCGACTGCGATCAAACCAGTGAGAGTTCCATGCAATTCCAACGCTAAATAGATTTCCCGCAAAGCCAACAAAGAAAGCTAAAACGAGCAACCATGTGTAAGTGAGTTCGAGATGTGCCAAAAGGTATGCAGGAATTGAGGTAACGAGCAACATAACTACAGTTACTTTTTTTCCACCAATTCGATCTGCAAGAACACCTAAAAGCAATCGCCAGATTGAGCCGTTAAGGATTGCAACTGATGATAGCCAAGCAAGTTGTGAGTCTGAAATTCCGAACTCTTTTTGAATCGGAATACCAAGAACTCCGAACATTAACCACACTGCAAACATCAAAGTAAATGCGAATGTTGAAAGTGCTAGCACTCGCCCTGAACCATTACGTTGTGACATGAATTCTCCTTATTGCGCACATCCTAAGCAAACAGTGCTCTATTGCGACCATTGAAAATAGGGTCTTTGTACCTATATTGACGAGCAGGCATGCGCGAGAGACTGAGCACATGAAACGCGATAAATTCTCTGAAATAGATATCGAAGAATCACTTGTCAAACTTGGAAGATATTTTTCTAAGGGAGTTGTCTCCGATGATCTTCGATCAATCACAAAGAGTGGTGGTCGCGAGGGTGATGATTTCTATCGTGATCGATGGAGCCATGACAAAGTAGTTCGTTCCACACATGGCGTTAACTGCACAGGGTCTTGCTCATGGAAAGTTTATGTAAAAGATGGAATCATCACGTGGGAGTCACAACAAACTGACTATCCATCTGTTGGTCCAGATTCACCCGAGTATGAGCCACGTGGATGTCCTCGCGGAGCTGCATTCTCTTGGTACACATATTCTCCAACTCGAATTAGATATCCATATGTTCGCGGACTTCTATTGGACATGTATAGAGAAGCAAAGTCACGTCTCGGTGATCCGGTATTGGCATGGGCCGACATCATGGATGATCCAATTCGCAGAAGCACGTATCAAAAAGCGCGCGGAAAAGGTGGATTAGTTCGTGCACAGTGGGGTGAGATCTCTGAAATCATTGCAGCTGCACACGTGCACACAATTAAGAAGTATGGCCCTGATCGAGTCTTTGGTTTCTCTCCAATTCCAGCTATGTCAATGGCTTCCCATGCAGCAGGTGCTCGCTTCATCTCATTAATGGGCGGCTCGATGCTCTCATTTTATGATTGGTATGCCGATCTACCCGTTGCATCACCTCAAGTTTTTGGCGATCAAACTGATGTACCTGAATCTGCCGATTGGTTTAATGCTTCTTACTTAATTATGTGGGGCTCAAATGTTCCAGTAACACGCACACCCGACGCTCACTTCATGACTGAAGCTCGTTATCGCGGGCAAAAAGTAATTGCAATTAGCCCAGATTATGCCGACAACACAAAGTTTGCCGATGAATGGGTTGCACCACATCCAGGCACAGATGGCGCACTTGGCATGGCAATGGGACATGTTATTTTGAAGGAGTTTTTTGTTGACAAACAAACTCCACGATTTACTGATTATGTAAAGAAGTTCACAGACCTTCCATATTTAGTCTCACTCCGTGAAAAAGATGGTGCTTGGGTGCCGGATAAGTTCCTTGTTGCATCAGATCTAGGTGACACATCGGAGGGTTCAAAGTTCAAGACCGTGGTACTGGATTCTGCAAACGGCAACACATATATCCCTAACGGCTCATTAGGTCATCGCTACAACGATGATTCGATGGGTAAATGGAATTTAGATCTAGAAGGCGTTGATCCTTCACTTACTGTTTATGGGCGATCAGATGCCTCGGCCGCACCGATTTTGCTTCCACGCTTTGACATGGGGCAAAAGGAATCAGAGAGTGGCGGAGTACTGCATCGCGGAGTCCCAACTATTCACATTGGCGATAAAAAAGTCACAACAGTCTTCGACTTAATGCTGGCTCAATATGGAGTTGGTCGCGAAGGTTTAGAAGGTGATTGGCCAACTGATTACACCGACACGACCCCATACACACCGGCATGGCAAGAAGAGATTACAAATGTTCCGGCAGCTCAAGTGATTCGTATTGCGCGAGAGTTTGCACAAAATGCTGATGAATCTGAAGGTCGTTCAATGATTCTTCTGGGAGCCGGAACTAATCACTGGTTCCACTCTGACACTATGTACCGAACATTCTTGGCCCTCGTTACATTAACGGGCTGCCAAGGCGTTAACGGTGGCGGTTGGGCGCATTACGTAGGTCAAGAAAAGTGTCGTCCCGTAACTGGATGGGCGCAGTTAGCCTTTGGCGCTGACTGGGCACGGCCACCACGCCAGATGATTGGAACAGCTTTTTGGTATGTATCAACGGATCAATGGCGCTATGACGGATTAAAGTCAGAGCTCCTTGCAACACCTCTTGGTGAAAAACGCTTTGAAAACATGAGCGCCATTGATGTTATGGCAAAGTCGGCACGCATGGGTTGGATGCCCTCTTACCCATCGCTTAATCGCAACTCGTTAGATTTAGCTGATGAAGCTCGCGCACTAGGTGTGGAGCCTTCAGCTCACGTCGTCACCGAGTTAAAAAATGGAAATCTAAAGTTTGCAATAGAAGATCCCGATGCACCAGAAAACTGGCCACGCGTCTTAACTGTATGGCGCGCAAATATTCTCGGCTCTTCAAGTAAGGGTAATGAATACTTCCTCAAGCATTTACTGGGTACCGATAACTCTGTACGTGCCGAAGAAAACGCTCCTGATGCAAGACCGCGAGATGTGAAGTGGCAAGAGGAGGCACCAGAAGGTAAGTTGGATTTGCTCGTCTCTATCGATTTTAGAATGACAAGTACTGGATTATTTGGAGATATTTTATTACCGGCGGCCACGTGGTATGAAAAACACGATCTATCAAGTACTGACATGCATCCCTTTGTTCACGCATTCACACCAGCGATTAATCCACCATGGGAGACAAAGACCGACTACGACATCTTCCAGATGCTGGGGCGCCAAGTTGCCGAAGTTTCGAAGGGACATTTAGGCGAACGTGAAGACATTGTTGTTGTTCCACTTTTACATGACACCCCCGATGCAATGGCAAATCCAAGTGGCATTGTTGAGGATTGGAAAGATGGAAATATAGAGCCGATTCCTGGTCTAACAATGCCGAAGTTAGTTGTGGTCAAACGCGACTACACCCAGCTAGGTGAAAAAATGGGAGCCCTGGGGCCCTTACTTGATCAGCTGGGCACTAATACGAAGGGCGTGCCAGTTAGTGTTCTGCCAGAGATTGAAGTTTTACGTCATAAAAATGGCGTTATATCTCATGGAGTCGCCGAAGGCCGACCATCACTTGCTCGCGATGTAGATGCCTGCGAAACGATCCTCGCACTCTCTGGCACAACCAATGGGCGTATCGCAGTTGCAGGCTTTAGGGCGTTAGAAAAACGCACAGGCCAGCAACTAACTGACTTAGCTCTAGATAATGAAGGTAAGCGAATTACATTTGCCGATACTCAGGCCAGGCCTGTTCCGGTAATCACAAGTCCTGAATGGTCAGGCTCTGAACATGGCGGCCGGCGATACACCGCATTTGCAATAAATGTTGAGCGCTTAAAACCATGGCACACCTTGACGGGCAGACAGCATTTCTTTATTGATCATGATTGGATGAGTGAGCTCGGCGAGCAGATGCCAATCTTTAGACCGCCATTAAATATGCATCGTATCTTTGGAAACCAAGGCGATGGCATTGAAAAAGAGGTCACGGTTCGATACTTAACACCGCACTCTAAATGGTCAATTCACTCTGAGTACCAAGACAATCTATTTATGCTCTCACTTTCACGAGGAGGCCAAGAGATTTGGATGAGTGTTGAGGATGCTGAGACTATCGGAGTCAAAGACAACGAATGGATCGAGGCATATAACCGTAACGGAGTAGTTGTTGCGCGTGCATGTGTTTCGCACCGTATGCCAGCTGGCACAGTCTTTATGTATCACGCTAAAGATCGAGTCGTAGATGTTCCCTTGGCCGAGACTTCGGGCAAGCGTGGAGGAATTCATAACTCACTGACACGTTTAATGATAAAACCCTCGCACCTCATTGGTGGCTATGCACAGCTGACATTCGCATTTAATTACCTAGGACCAACTGGTAATCAGCGTGATGAAATCACTGTTATCCGACGACGTTCACAAGATGTGGAGTACTAATGAAGGTCATGGCCCAAATGGGCATGGTGATGAATCTCGATAAATGCATCGGGTGTCATACATGCTCAGTAACGTGCAAGCAGGCGTGGACTAACCGCACTGGACTTGAGTACGCGTGGTTCAATAACGTTGAGACCCGCCCTGGGCAGGGATATCCACGCGGATATGAAGATCAAGCGAAAGCTAAAGGTGGCTGGGTACGAACTTCTCGAGGACGACTTCGCTTAAAGGCGGGCAGTCGCGCACGTCGTTTACTTTCAATCTTTTCAAATCCCCGCATGCTCAATATCAAGGATTATTACGAGCCTTGGACGTACGAGTACGACAATTTAATTACAGCTCCACTGGGACAACAGACTCCTGTTGCCCGCCCGAAATCACTTATCACTGGCAAACCTATGAAGATTGAATGGTCGGCCAACTGGGATGATGATTTAGGCGGAGGACCTGAAAACATTGAGAAAGATCCAATACTTAAAAAACTAGCCGAAGATGTAACAACAAAAGTGAAGCTAGCTTTTGAGCAGACTTTTATGTTTTACCTTCCACGTATTTGCGAGCACTGTCTAAACCCTGCATGTGTTGCTGCATGCCCATCGGGTGCGATGTATAAGCGCGCCGAAGATGGAATCGTTTTAGTCGATCAGCAGCAGTGTCGCGGATGGCGTATGTGTGTTTCGGCATGTCCGTATAAGAAAGTCTATTTCAATCACAAAACAGGTAAAGCAGAAAAATGTACGCTCTGCTATCCACGTCTTGAAATTGGCCTACCAACAGTTTGCTCTGAAACATGCGTTGGCCGACTTCGCTACTTAGGTCTCTTTCTCTATGACGCAGATCGTGTAGCAGAGGCAGCTGCAACCGAGAATGAAAAGGATTTATATCAAGCTCAACTCGATCTGATGTTAGATCCACATGACCCAGAAGTTCTTGCCGCTGCACGCGCCGAAGGTATTCCAGAGGATTGGTTAGTCGCGGCTCAAAACTCACCTGTATATAAGTTGGCAAAGGTGTACAAAATCGCCCTTCCATTGCACCCTGAATATCGCACGATGCCAATGGTTTGGTATGTACCTCCGCTGTCTCCAATCGTGGATGTGCTGACCGAGACCGGTCACGATGGTGAAGATGCCGGCAATCTCTTTGGGGCAATCAATGCCCTACGTATTCCACTTGCTTATCTGGCCGAGCTATTTACTGCAGGGGATACTGAACTCGTTGAATCCACACTTCGTAAACTCTCTGCAATGCGTTCGTATATGCGGGATATCAACCTGGGCCGCGAACCACGTCCAGAGATTCCTGAGGCCGTTGGAATGAATCAAGAATCGATTTATGAGATGTACCGACTACTCGCAATTGCAAAGTATGAAGATCGTTATGTAATCCCTGCAGCCCACGCCGAACAGGCTAAGGATCTAGAAAATATGGGGCAGAGTTCAGGATGTTCACTAGATGGCGTTGATCTTGGACCAAACTCTGGGCCTTTTGGTCAAGCATCGGGTAATCCAGTTCCCGTTACGATCGAGAACTTTCATATTATGAAAGATAGGCAGACAAAGTGAGCAAGGAGATTGCTCGAGCCATCGCTGCACAGTGCCTTGTCTATCCAGAGCAGGCCTTCATCGATCGAAACGGCGAACTAGCTCACCTGGCATCTAGATTAGATCCACAGCTTGGCAGTCCATTACTTATGTTTCTAAAGACAGCCGCTGAAATGCCACTTAATAAACTGCAGCAGCATTATGTCGAGATCTTTGACATGCGCAGAAAGTGTTCACTATTTCTAACATCCTGGACACATGGGGATACCAGAAATCGTGGCATGGCTTTGGTCTACTTCATTGAAATCTATAAACGTTGTGGACTCTTGCTAAGCCCAGAAGAGTTGCCAGATCATTTAGCGGTGGTACTTGAGTTCGCTGCATTAGAGAATCCTGCAGAGGGAGATCTACTTCTTGGTGAACACCAAGCACCGATTCTGCTGATCAGAGATGCCTTACATAAAAGCGGCTCAATGTATGCACATGTATTAGATGCCGTAGTTGAATCACTGCCGGAAATGACACCTGAGATTGAGGCGCGAGCAAAAGCACTCGCTATTACCGGACCGCCTAAAGAGTTCGTGGGTTTAAGTGGCGCGGTAGCTGTTGCTTTAGAACCATTTTCACCGCATAAAGATTTTTCACTAGAGGGAGTTTCACGATGAGTTCAACAAATATCCTTTTATGGTCAGTATTTCCATACATAGCTATCTCATCATTTGTGATCGGCTTAGTCTGGCGTTTCAAATACGATAAATTCAATTGGACTACTCGCTCATCACAAATCTATGAAGGTAAGTTGCTCAGTATTGCAGGACCGCTATTTCACTTAGGACTCTTTGCAGTAATTGGGGGCCATATAGTTGGCCTGCTTGTTCCACAAACTCTCACTGATTCTCTTGGCTTAAGCCACGAGGCTTATCACCTTGGTGCAGTCACTATGGGTGGCGCCGCTGGAATTGCAACACTTGTTGGGATAACGCTTCTCATTTATCGTCGCCGCACTACGGCAATGGTCTTTGCACAAACGACGAAGAACGATAAGACAATGTATGTATTTCTTGTAGCAACACTTTTGGCTGGCAGTGCGGCAACGCTATCGAGTGCCGGAGTCATTGGTGAAGAGCACAACTACCGTGAAACTGTTGGACCATGGGTTCGATCGATTCTTACACTTAGTCCCAATGGAGAGCTAATGATGGCCAGTCCAATTGCTTTTAGGGTTCATGCAGTGATTGGAATGTCTCTATTTATAATCTGGCCCTTTACTCGCTTAGTACATTCATTAAGTGCGCCAGTGGGGTATTTATTCCGCCCATCTATTGTCTATCGCACGCGAGATGGTCGCGGCATTGCGGGTAACCGTAAAGCCCGTCCAGGGTGGGAGCGAATTAAGTATTAAAAGACATTAAAAAACCCGCTGGCCATAATGGCCAGCGGGTTTTTTAATTACTAATTAAATACGCTCTCCAGTTACTGAGTTGAACAAGTGCACTGCATTTGGATTAGCAGTTACAGAGATTGTCTCACCTGGCTTTGGAGGGTTCTTTGGATCCCAACGCACAATGATCTGCGCGCCTTCATCACCGGCTTGAGCAAACTTAACGTTTGTATCGGCTGGCTTTCCGTAAACAAATGCATCTGAACCAAGCTCTTCAACAACTTCTACCAATACGTGGAAGCCATCTGATGCTGGAGTAAAGCCTTCTGGGCGCACGCCAACAGTTACTTCGTTGCCAGCAGATGCTGGAACCGCGATACCAAGATTTCCAAGCATTGCCTTACCAGCAACGATTGGAGCGTTCAGTAAGTTCATTGCAGGGGATCCGATGAAGCCTGCAACGAATGCATTGGCTGGATTGTCATAAAGATTACGTGGTGTATCTACTTGTTGTAGCAAACCATCTTTTAGAACTGCTACGCGATCACCCATTGTCATAGCTTCGACCTGGTCGTGGGTTACGTAAACAGTTGTGATTCCAAGACGACGCTGCAATGCAGCGATCTGTGTACGAGTTGCTACACGCAACTTGGCATCAAGGTTTGAAAGTGGCTCATCCATAAGGAATACCTGTGGCTCGCGAACAATTGCGCGACCCATTGCAACGCGCTGACGTTGTCCACCTGATAGAGCTTTTGGCTTGCGCTCTAGGTATGGCTCAAGATCAAGAAGCTTTGCAGCTTCAAGTACGCGACGCTCGCGCTCTTCCTTGGGAGTTCCTGCGATCTTTAGTGCAAAGCCCATGTTCTCTGCAACTGTCATGTGTGGATACAGTGCATATGACTGGAAGACCATTGCGATATCGCGATCTTTTGGTGCAACGTTTGTTACATCGCGATCACCGATCAAGATTCGACCTGTGTCGATTTCTTCGAGTCCTGCCAACATGCGAAGTGATGTTGACTTGCCGCAACCCGATGGGCCGACCAAAACTAAAAACTCACCGTCATTAACAGTGAGATTTAATTTATCGACAGCAGGTGCGGTTGTTCCTGGATAGATACGTGATGCGGCTTCGAAAACTACTGATGCCATGAGATTTCTCTCCTTCTCCGGGCAGGTACGTGCCCGACGGTCCGTGGATGAAGGTGATGGCCCGGGTGGGCCAACGCGGCAAGATTACGCGTATTGGCGCAATATGCAAAGGCCAGGCATTCACGGGGTGCCGTATAGTTAGCGACATAATGGAATCACACTCGTTGGGCTCTTTGCTGGGCGACCTTGCAATAGTCGGGGCTCTGATTCTGACCGCGGCGCTTTTTGTCGCCGCAGAGATAGCCCTCATCTCACTTCGAGATAGTCAGGTTAGACAGATAGCCGGGCGTGGAAAGCGTGGCGCTCGCGTTGCCAAGCTGACCGAGAATCCCAACCGCTTTCTAGCTGCTGCCCAAGTCGGTGTAACTGTCTGCGGATTTTTATCTGCCGCTCTAGGTGCTGAAAAACTTGGCGGCTATGTGATCCCATGGCTAGAAGGCAAGGGTCTTTCTCTTGGCGCTAGCACCACGCTGTCTATCATCGGCGTGACTTTAGTAATCGCATATTTCTCACTCGTCTTTGGTGAGCTTGTTCCAAAGCGCCTGGCACTGTTTCGCTCCGAGGAAATCTCTTTAGCTTCAGCAGGAATCATCGATGTTATCGCCAAGATCTTTCGCCCAATAATCTGGTTGTTATCTAAGTCAACCGATTTTGTGGTTCGTGGCTTTGGTGTTGATCCCAAAGAGCAGCGCAGCGCAATGAGTGAAGAAGAGTTACTTGACCTAGTCGCTGGACACGCCGCATTGACCGATGAAGAGCGCGACATTGTTGAAGAAGTCTTTAACGCCTCTGAACGTCAAGTGCACGAAGTCATGGTGCCGCGCACCGAAGTTGATTTTATGGATGCATCATTATCGGTAGGTCGAGCAATTGAATTAGCCGTCGATAAAGCGCACTCGCGCTACCCGGTTATCCGCGGTTCATCCGATGAGGTCATTGGATTCATTCACGTACGTGATTTATTAGATACATCCCTTGCCAGTAAATCGACCAAGATAGTAGAACTAGTGCGCAGCATTATGTTCTTACCTGGCACAAAAGGTGTGCTGCCGGCGTTGACCGAGATGCGCATGCAAGGCCAACACCTTGCAATTGTTTTAGATGAGTACGGCGGAACCGATGGCATCATCACACTGGAAGATCTAGTGGAGTGTCTGATTGGTGATATTCGTGATGAATACGATGACCAAGAAACTGAAGTAAACCTAGAGACCCGCACGGGAGACTTCGAAGTCGATGGCTTAATCTCGATTGAGGACTTGATCGAACAAACGCAGCTGCAGATTCCCGATGGTCCGTATGAGACTGCAAGTGGCTTTGTCATGCATTATTTAGGACGAATTCCGCACGAACACGATGTTGTAAACCTCAATGGCCTGCGAATTACGGTGCTGTCAATGGAGGGCAAGCGTGCTGGCCAACTGCTTATCTCCCGAACTTCATGATGTGTGAAAGAATCACGCCATGAGCATGAAGCGAGTTCTATCGGGCATTCAACCCACAAGTGACTCTTTCCATTTAGGTAATTACTTAGGTGCGCTCAAGCAGTGGGTAGAGCTACAAGATGGGCACGATGCTTTTTACTGCATCGTTGATCTGCATGCATTAACCGTTGAGACCGAACCCGCCTTAATGCGAAAGCGCACGTTAGCTTCTGCTGCGCAGTTGTTGGCACTTGGAATTTCGCCAGAGAAATCAACGCTCTTTGTTCAGTCACAAGTGCCCCAACATAATCAACTGGGTTGGTTAATGGAGTGCATCGCTGGCTTTGGTGAAGCTAATCGCATGACGCAGTTCAAAGATAAGTCTTCAAAGACCGGCGCCGATAGTGCCCGCGTTGCATTATTTACATATCCAATGCTGCAGGCCGCCGACATACTTTTATATCAAGCAGATTTGGTTCCAGTTGGTGAAGATCAACGCCAACATATTGAACTCACTCGCGATCTGGCCGGGCGTTTTAATGCCCGCTATGGTGAGACTTTTAGAGTTCCAGAAGGCTATATTTTAAAAACTGCGGCAAAGATAAATGATTTGCAAGATCCGACGTCAAAGATGAGTAAGTCATCGGGCTCAGTTGCTGGCGTTATTGAGATTATGGATACGCCTGAGGCCAATGCGAAAAAGATTAAGAGTGCTACGACTGACACAGGCCGCGACGTTCGATTTGATGAAAAAGAAAAGCCAGGGATCAGTAATCTTTTGACGATTCACAGCGCCTTGTCTGGCCAGTCGATTTCAGCACTAGAGGCCGAGTTCGCCGGTAAGGGGTATGGCGACTTTAAAGGAGCGGTTGCCGATGTGGTTGTTGAGTATCTTCGGCCAATTCGCGCACGTGCATTAGAGCTACTTGAGAATGAAGATCACTTAATTCAGATCCTCCATGCTGGCTCGGCAAAGGCTACTCAGAGCGCGGCAATTACCCTTGAAAAGGCCTATAAGCACCTAGGGGTGGTTCTTTAGTAGTTTTTCGACTATCAAGGCCAGGTTGAGGGTTTTCCAAAATGTTACATCCCTGACACCGAAAACGAAGCCCCCGTATTGAGTTTTTATAGGCTCAAAGACTAGGCTCACCAGTACACATCAACCTTTTATATGC
Organism: Candidatus Planktophila sp.; assembly: GCA_049314595.1. Taxonomy (GTDB): domain Bacteria; phylum Actinomycetota; class Actinomycetes; order Nanopelagicales; family Nanopelagicaceae; genus Planktophila. The sequence goes on from JBMOET010000008.1 coordinate 35,296, forward strand.
GCTTTTTAAGCCCATATCAAAGACCATTTGGAGGAAAATTGAAGAAGATATTTCGTCTCGTAGCAGCAGTAGCTGCAGCAGCTCTTGCAGTAACTGCATTTGTTGCACCATCAGCAACAGCAGCATCAAAGGTAAAAGTAGGCCTTGCTTATGACATCGGTGGACGTGGCGATAAGTCATTCAACGACTCAGCAGCAGCCGGTCTTGATGCAGCTAAGAAGAAGTTTGGCGTTAGCGCTAAAGAAGTAACTGTCACAACTGGTTCAGATTCAGAGCGCACAGACAAGCTTCG
>JBMOET010000009.1:0-32496 GCA_049314595.1 Candidatus Planktophila sp.
CAGTTCTTTTATGCTGCTGCTGGAGTCATTGGCATGATTCGCTGGTTCTAAATGATAGTTGCCTATTTTTGGAAGATTAAGCCGAGCGTAATTCCATTTGCACTTGTTGCGATGGCATTAGATCGATTCGTATTACGTTCTTCTTCCAACGTGGGCTTCTTTAAATCACTCGGTACAGGCAAAGGTGAAACCTTTACTCCATCCGATGCCAACGTACTTCGGTGGGGTTTAATTGCACAAGTACATGATGTTGAAGTTTTTGATAAATCATTTGTAATCAGACAGTGGCGCAAAAACTGTGTCAGCGAATTTCGCGCAGTGATTGAACCTATTTCATCACATGGCAAGTGGTCTAAGCAGGAGCCTTTTACTCCAACCGTAAATGAATGGAATGGGCAGGTAATTGCCGTTACGCGTGCACGGATCGCATGGCTACAGAACTTTAGATTTTGGCGCGCAGTTCCACCTGTGACTGCATCTCTACAGTCGGCTCCAGGTTTAGTGGCTGCAATCGGAATCGGTGAGGCGCCTATTGGCTTACAGGGAACATTCTCTATCTGGGAATCCCCTGCTGCATTGCGTGACTTCGCCTATCGCGGCGATGCCCATTCGCAGGCGATTGCTGCAACGGCCAAATACAAGTGGTATTCAGAGGAGCTATTTGCACGTTTTGCTGTGAGAGATCTGCGTGGCTCAATTAAGGACTAAGCCCTGAGATAGGGCAGACTTACATCTATGTCGATCCGCCAATACTCACCACGCCGAAATCGACGCGGACAGATTTCGCCTCGTTCGAACGCATTGCTGACAGCGGTATTGGCGATCGCAATTTCTCTTCAGATCGCATATCCGCTCATCGATGGCGAGGCTCTGCGGCTAGTAACAATCGGGGTTGTGTATTGGGGCGCAGGTGCAATGCTTCTACACGCGATTATGGCCTATGGATCACGATATGCCTTTACATATCTAGGTTTCACATTTTTTTATGCACTCTTAATTGAAAATATTGGAGTAGCCACCTCGTGGCCATTTGGAGAGTATTCGTACTCCCCCGATCTTGGTTTTCAATTATTTTCAGTTCCAATGGTCGTTCCTTTTGCGTGGATCATGATTGCTCATCCGGTGTTAATCATTGCACGGCGTATCGCAGGTAACTGGGTCTTTTTATATGGCGGTATTGCCATGGCAGCGTGGGATCTTTTCCTTGATCCATTGATGGTTGCTTCAGGGCGATGGACATGGAAATTCAGTGGCGCGCATGTACCCTTTCAACCAGAGATTCCGCTTTCGAATACTTTTGGTTGGTTATTAACCGGCATGGGATTAATCGCCTTATTGCATTTAATGCTGCCACGTGATCGCCGCAAGGTCAGCGCATCTTTTTCAGCAGTTGATATTTTCATTGCATGGACATTATTTTCCGGCGTCGTAGGAAACCTCTTCTTCTTCCACCGGCCAGGAGTTGCAGTTTTTGCTGGGGCCATCTTTGGCGCGCTGACAATGCCCTACTTTTTTGCAAGATGGTTAGGTCGGCCTTAAAACTAAATGTTTCTCTTGATAGTTACTCCGGTACTTCTGATAACGCTCATCTCAATTATTAATTTTCTAACAATCATTGAGCCTAAATCCAGTTCCCTTATTGAGGAGCTCATTAGCGTCATACTCCCAGTTCGAAATGAAGCAGCAAATATTCATGAATTAGTAGCCTGCCTCAAGGCCCAGACGCAATTGGAAAGCGTTGAGTTCATTTTCTTAGATGATAATTCTGAGGATGAAACTTTGTCGCTACTTGAAAGCGAGTTGGCAGGCTTATCCGGCTTTAGAGTTATCAAGGGTGCACCACTTCCGCACGGATGGATAGGTAAGACGTGGGCATTGCATCAACTTCTGGAAGCATCCAGCGGTGAAATCATCGTCTCTATCGATGCCGATGTTCGACTATCACCCGATGCCATCAGCTGCTCAGTTACTTCTTTGAAGGGCTTGGCTCTGGATTTTGTCTCCCCCTACCCTCGTCAGTTAACTCATTCCCTTGCCGAGCGTTTAGTCCAGCCTCTCTTACAATGGTCATGGATGTCGACACTTTTACTCTTTATCGCCAAGAACTCATCCCATCCATCTATGGCCGTTGCAAATGGACAGTTTTTTATTGTTCGCAGAAGCGCGCTCTTGGATGCAGGCGGATACGAATCCGTAAAGGCCGATGTCTTAGATGATGTTTTTTTGGCGCGAAATCTCATTAGATCTAAAGCCCATGGCACCGTACTGAATGGATCCTCGATTGCTACATGTCGTATGTACTCATCATGGAGTCAGATCGAAAGCGGATATGGAAAATCCCTGAACCGTGCCTTTGGTTCTATCGTCGGTTCTATTTTCGCAATCGTCTTTCTCTTTCTCACGGGCCTAGCTCCCATTGTTGCGGCGTTAACTTGTGGGTCATGGGGATGGATTGCATATTCATTGGTTGTTTTAACACGCGTGTTGAGTGCCATTCCAAGCAAGGGACGGATAATTGATTCGCTCTTACATCCAATTTCATCTATCGTTCTTATTTATCTCATTGTGTATTCGTGGTTGATGCGCGGAACCATTGAATGGAAGGGCCGTGCTGTATGAAGATTGTTGTAATCGGTGCTGGCATGGGTGGCATGACTGCAGCTGCACGTCTTGCTCGAACTGGCCATGAAGTAAGCCTGTACGAGGCTAGTGATACCTATGGAGGAAAACTTCGAACGGAATGGATTGGAAAATCCGCCTTTGATACAGGCCCTTCTTTACTAACGCTGCCAGCGGTGTACAAGGATTTCTTTATTCGAACTGGTAAACCTTTAGGCCTTCTGTGTGAAATTCTTCCAGTAGACCCCTCTTTTGATTATCGATTCAGCGACGGGACCAGCGTTAAGTTTGCTAACTTGTCACGTTTCCACACTTTGAATGCGATTCGCAGCTCATATGGCGATGCTGTAGCTGACCAATGGGACGCCTTGATGCGTCGAGCTGAGAAAATGTGGGACGTTTCGCGTGAACCCTTTGTTGAATCAGAGCTGCGCTCGGCGCTCTCACTTCTAAAACGTACCAGCATCCTTAAAGACATCTTCACAATTGCTCCATGGAAGTCGCTTCGAAAGCTCGCCGATGAGTTTCTGCCAGATCAGCATCTTCGTTTCATTCTGGATCGCTATGCAACTTATAGCGGCTCTGATCCACGCAAGGCACCTGCAGTCTTAGCGACGATCGCTTTCGTTGAAGAGAGTTTTGGAGCGTGGCACATTAAAGGCGGCCTTGGAACTCTTGCAACTTTAGTTCATCAACGTTGCGTAGATGTCGGGGTTGATATCCACTTTAACTCCCAAGTGGTTGAGATAACTACAGAAAAGGGGCGTGCCACCGGTATCCAACTAGCCGATGGCAGTTTTGTTGCCGCCGATGCTGTTGTGACTAATGCTGATGCCTCAATTACATATTCCAATTTAATCAAGGGCAACCAACGAAAACTTCGAAGGGTTCGCAGAAACTTAACTAAGGCAGATCCATCTATTGCAGGCTTCTCCGTGTTGCTCGGACTTCGAAAAGATGAATCTGAACCTCTTTCACATCACACTGTACTTTTTCCCCATGATTATGATGCGGAATTTAACTCGATCTTTTCAAGTAAAACCCCAGTTCTTTTGCCAACTATCTATATTTGCGCTCCGCGTGACCAAGCCATGACTAAAGATGAGAACCTTGAAGGTTGGTCAATTTTAGTGAACGCGCCTCACCATGGAGAAAATGGTTTCGATTGGAGCAATCAAGAGTTCAACCGCGCATATGCCAATTCGATTATTGATCAGATTGAGGATCATGGAATTCCAATTCGTACACGCCTTGAAACTCTCTCTTTTAGAACTCCAGCTGATCTAGAAACTGCGGTGAATGCTCCCGGAGGTTCAATTTATGGAACTTCTAGCAACGGTGCCAGGGCAGCATTTATGCGCGCTAAGAATCGATCGCCGATTAAGAATCTTTACTGTGTTGGTGGGTCCGCCCACCCTGGAGGCGGCTTACCGTTGGTTGGAATGAGTGGAGAAATCGTCGCTAACGCAGTTGGAGGCGTGCGTAACGCACAACCATCAAGAAACTAATTATCTGAACAATCAAGAAAATTACCGACATTGCAAATACGCCTGGAAAATTAAGTAAAGCCAAAATTAGAATGGCAAAGATAAAGCTAGCGCGCATTGGTCGCTCTGCAGGAGTAACGATTCCGATATCTGAAACTCCCAAAGAAACTAACTTTGCTCGTGCATACTCTTGAAAAGCCGAGATGCTCCATAATGTAATTGAAAGCCAAGCGGGAACCCCAATTGCATAGAGTGCATACAGCCAGAACGCTTCACTGATTCGATCAACAACTGAGTCAAGGGTTGCGCCCCATGCGCTGTCACGCTTTTGAAAAATAGCAACGCTGCCATCTATTCCATCGAAAAAGAGTGAGAAAACTAAGAATAAAACCGCCCACCATGTAGTTGCTGTAAGGCACGTTACCGCTGCGCTGAGCAGGCCAAGAAGAGTCAAGACATTTGGTGAGACTCTCATGAGTGTTGCAACTAAGCCAAAGCGATATGAAATCTTTAACCAGCTGGCGACAACACCAGTGACTGCAGCATCGCCATGCAAGGAACTCCACTTTGCATAAAACTCTTCTTTAGTGAGCACTGTTTAGGTTTCCATAAATCTCTAGGGTGGCCGTTGCACTATTCATAGTATAGAAGTGGAGGCTTGGCGCGCCAGTGCTCAATAGATCCTCACACAACTGACTGGCTAGCTCGATGCCTAACTGGTGCACAGCAACTGGATCATCCTCAACTGCTCCAAAGCGTCTAGACACATCCAATGGAATTGGGGTTCCGCCCAGCTCTGCCATTCGCTGCAATTGCTTCACATTTGTTATAGGCAAAATTCCAGGAATTATCGGCATGGTTGATCCCCGGGCTTGTAATGCATCGACAAGTTTTTCGTACTGTGAAACTTCAAAGAAAAATTGAGTTGTCGCAAACTGTGCGCCTAGAAACTCTTTTCGAAGCAGCACATCGATATCCTTCTTAAAGTCGCCATCTGAACCCGGGTGACCATCAGGAAAAGCCGCGACACCTATGTCAAAACCGCCAAACTCGTGAATAAGTTGAACTAGCTCATCAGCGTGAGTGAAACCATCTGATGTCGGCGTCCACGGTGCTCTTGGCCCACCGACTGGATCACCACGTAGCGCCAAGATTCCCTTAATGCCAGCGGCTTTGTACATATGTAGAATCGAAATGAGCTCTTGGCGACTTGAACCCACGCATGTTAAATGCGCAACAGTTGGGATGCTCGTTCGATGTGTGACCTCTTCGGTGACTCCAATTGTCCTGTTTCGAGTGGAGCCGCCGGCGCCATATGTCACTGAAACAAAGGTGGGGTTAATGATCGCCAAGCTTTCAAGGGCATCCCATAAGCGAGTCTCTCCCTCGCCATCTTTTGGCGGGAAAAACTCTAAAGAATACGAAGTGCGGACTACCACTGAGTGAGGGTACCGTTAAGGCGTGAGTTCATTAGCCAAGAGCGAGTTGCAAGAGATTCGTGATGCTGTCGATATAGAACTTGCCGCCTTCTTATCTGATCAGGGTCGATATCTAGAAGAGATATCCAGTGATTTAAGGCCGGTTTCACAAGCACTCTCATCATTTGTCTTAGACAGCGGTAAGCGTCTTCGCCCATTATTTGCATATAGCGGTTTCATCAGCGCTAGTGCGGAAATCTCTACACCAGAAATCAAAGCAATAGCCAGCTTAGAGCTACTGCAAGCATGTGCATTAATTCATGACGACCTCATGGATGGTTCTGACACACGTCGCGGGAAACCATCTATCCACCGACACTTTGAATCTATGCACGTACAAGAAGAGCTAGAAGGCTTTGCCCCAGCTTATGGATTAGCTGCAGCAGTTCTTCTTGGAGATCTTGCTTTGGTATGGTCAAATCAAATGCTTAACGCTTGCGGAATTACGAAACAGCAGTTGAATAACGTTCTACCGATTCATGATGAGATGCGTGTTGAATTAATGGCGGGTCAATTTCTAGATATCCACGAACAAACTCAAAAGAATACTGACTTAGAACGATCCATGAAGATTGCGCGTTATAAATCTGGCAAATACACGATAGAACGACCATTACATATTGGCGCAGCGCTTTCGCAAAAACAATCTCCAGAACTTATGGCTGCATTATCAGCATATGGCTTACCACTTGGTGAGGCCTTTCAGTATCGCGATGACTTACTAGGTGTATTTGGGGATCCAGGGTTGACTGGAAAGCCAACGGGAGATGACTTACGCGAAGGCAAACGCACCGTACTCATTGCACTCACTGATGCCAGATCAACTAATGCTATGCGTGAAACAAGTCGAAAGTACTTTGGTGCACCCGACCTAGATGAAAATGGAATCAGTATTTTGCAAGAGTTAATTATCGCATCAGGGGCCCGAGATGCACTTGAAGCAATCATTGAAAAACTTACTGATGAATCTTTGAGTAATCTCAATAGCACCCACATCAGTGAACAAGGCGCAGATATTCTTATTGAAATGGCGAATATCGCCACCAAACGGAATGCTTAAATGGTCGCTCGAGTAAAAGGCCCTACAGATCACGTTGTAATTGTTGGAGCCGGTCTTGGTGGCTTGAGTGCTGCGCTGCGATTAGCCGGTGCCGGCAGAAAAGTTACTGTGATCGAACGTGAATCAGTTCCCGGTGGCCGCAACGGTTTACTCAATCATCAGGGCTACTCTTTTGATACAGGCCCAACTGTCCTAACGATGCCCTCACTTATTCAAGATGCATTTAGCTGCGTAGGCGAAAATATGAATGACTGGCTAGATCTAGTGCCGGTATCTCCCTTGTATCGCGCATATTACGACGATGGTTCACAAATCGATGTACATGCAGATACCCACGAGATGGAGGCAGAAATTGCCGCCAAAGTTAGTTCGGCTGAAGCTGCGGGATATCGCAGATATGTAGACTTTGTTACCAAGCTCTATAAGTACGAAATGAATGATTTCATTGATAGAAATATTGACAGCCCGCTTAATCTTTTGACCCCTAACCTAGCCCGATTAATCGCCATTGGAGGCTTTCGTCGGCTATCGCCAAAAGTTAATCAATTTATGAAGGACCCTCGCCTTCAAAAGGTCTACTCATTCCAAGCGATGTATGCAGGCGTCAGCCCACAACAAGCTCTAGCCATTTATGCAGTCATTGCATATATGGATTCAGTAAATGGAGTCTTCTTCCCTAAGGGTGGAATGCATGCTGTACCCCGGGCCCTAGCTGGCGCAGCGCAAAAGCATGGAGTTGAGTTTAAGTACAACACCACTGTTACAAAAATCGATGTCATCAATGGTCGAGCCAAAGCAGTTATAACCAGTGATGGCCAACGCATTGAATGTGACGCCGTAATCTTAAATCCAGATCTGCCAGTTGCATGGCGAGATTTACTCGGTAAGACCCCGCTTTCCGTAAAGCGTTTGAACTACTCACCATCATGCGTAACCATGCTTGTTGGTTCTTCAAAAAAATATGATTTTGCCGCTCACCACAATATTCACTTTGGAAAATCGTGGGATGGTGTCTTTGATGAACTCATTACGCAGAAAAAATTGATGAGTGACCCAAGTGTTCTAGTAACGATTCCTACCCACGATGATCCAACTCTGGCTCCACCCGGAAAACACTCTTATTACATTCTCTTTCCAACACCTAACTTAGATGCCGATATTGATTGGACCAAGCAGGCACAGCCTTACCGTGATCACATCATCGAAACTTTAGAAGCTCGCGGTTACACCGGCTTTGGTGATGCAATTGAAACCGAGGTGTTGACCACTCCCCTAGATTGGCAGGCACAGGGAATGGAGCGCGGCGCACCCTTTGCTAGCGCGCATACTTTTTTCCAGACGGGTCCATTTAGACCACGTAACATGGCAGCGGGAATTGAAAACGTTGTATTTGCCGGATCTGGAACTCAGCCTGGAGTGGGAGTTCCAATGGTATTAATCTCTGGTCGATTAGCTGCCGAACGCATAGTTGGTCCGGTGAAGTAAATGGATGAACTCCAAGCATCCTATGCCGAATGCAAGAGATTAAACTCTCTTCATGGCAAGACGTACTTCTTAGCAACACTACTTTTGCCTAAATCTAAACGAAAGTACGTGCATGCACTTTATGGTTTTGCTCGTTATGCAGATGAAATCGTCGATGATCTTGAATCGACCTTAACTGTTGCAGAGAAAGAAATCGCTTTAGCTACATGGGGCAACAAGATTCTTGATAGCCTGAAGACTGGTTCCAGTGATGATGCCGTCGGTCGCGCTTTAATTGATACGGTTACCCGTTTTGATATTCCTCACGAGCACTTTGAAGCATTTTTGCACTCGATGACTATGGATTTAACCGTTCAGGAGTACCAGACATATGAAGACTTACTTGAATATGTCTATGGATCTGCGGCAGTAATCGGTCTTGAAATGGTCCCGGTGCTTGGTTGCCTAGATGACGGTGCCTATGAATGTGCCAAGAAACTAGGAATAGCCTTCCAATTAGCTAACTTTATTAGGGATGTTGGCGAAGATCTTGAGCGCGGAAGGATTTATCTGCCTATTCAAGAATTGGCACAATGTGGGGTTAGCCGTGACATGTTAGAAGCACGAGTTCTAACACCTGAAATTATTGCTGCGTTGAAGTTCCAGATCGCTCGGGTGCGTCAATTACAACACGAGGCAACTCCTGGAATTCTATTACTTGATCCAAGTAGTCGACCTTGTATCGAAGCGGCAAGTGAGCTGTACTGCGGGATTGTTGATGAAGTTGAGAAAATTGGTTATGACATTTTTAATGCACGTGCAAAGACTTCAACCGTTCGAAGGCTGAGGGTATTTATTGCCGCTTACGTGAAGCGTCTAAGCGTATCCAATTAACTAAAACCCCAAGCACTAAAGCAAAACCAAAGAGCAAATCTTCGATGGGTGCAGATGCAATACGCAATCCAATAATCGCATCTGGGCTATACATAACAATGTTTCGTGAAGTCAGCCACCAATTAGTGACAAGTTGAAAACCCACAATAATCGCGTATGAAACCCAGAAAACTTTGCGCTTGAGTAGTTGAGTATTGAAAAGATAAAGATCAAAGATGACTGCAATAGCGACAGCCACTAGAGCTAACTGTGTGTAGCTCATATATGCCAGTGTTTCTTAGTCTTGCGAACTGCTTCTATCGTCATCAGCGCTGCAATCGGAACAACGATAAAGAATAAATACTCTTCAAGTGGAATACACCAAGGGCCATAAACTCCAAGAATTTGATCTCTGTCAAAAAACCAATGGCCGTGAGCAATTGCATATTTATCCCATGCGATAAAGAGAAAGGCCACGGGAGCAATTGATAAGGCCACACGTCTGACCTGCTTAAGAACGCCAACCTTTAAGAAAACTTCTAACCAAAAGGAGCCAACGACAGTAAAAACAATCATCGCCAGATATCCATACTTTTGCACGAGATAACGCTACTCTAGGAAGTACGGGAGCCGCTTAAGGCTGAGAGGGTTTGAGATTCAAACCGACCGAATGACCCGTCCGATAATGCGGACGTGGAAAGGAATCTCGATGTCATCCATTGCTTTTACTGCTTGGGGCTATGAAGTTTCATATCTAGAGTTAATCGCCGCTATAACTTCATTTATTGGAGTATGGCTGGGCACCACAGGAAAACGAATTACCTGGCCGTGGTGGGCCTTAAGTAGCGCTCTGTATATGGTCTTCTTTTATCAAGTCGACCTCTTCGCAAGTGCAGCTCTACAAATCGTATTTATTATCGCTGCAATCTGGGGTTGGCGCGACTGGGCACCGACTGGCGCAGTTCCTGGAGCCCTTTCGTATCGCGTACGTATTTATTGGGCAATTGGAACTCTCGTGTCAGTCATAGCTCTCACACCCCTGCTATCTCATATTGGCGCAGCGGCAACCTGGTCGGATGCATTCTTATTGATAGGAAGTCTTGTTGCTCAAATATTGATGGTCTACGAAAAGGTTGAGTCCTGGATTCTTTGGTTAATCGTGGATGCGGCAGGAACAATTCAATATGCAATCTTGGGCTATTGGTTTACTGCGATTTTGTATGCAGCTTTTACTGCGGTTGCAATAATTGGATGGAAGCGATGGAATGATAGTTATAGCCATTGATGGTCCTGCTGGGGCTGGTAAGACGACCTTAGCTGCGAAGTTTCTTCACGATTATTCTGCTGACCAATCAGTAACAGTGATTCATATGGATGACCTCTATAACGGCTGGTTTGACCCTCTGAGTGAGGAATTAACGACAAGGCTGAGCGAGATTCTGCACTTATCTAGCCTCGGCGAGGCATTTGAAATTAAAATATTCAACTGGAGTTCGATGAAATTTGATAGTTTTCAAAGAGTTCAACCTTGCGATATTTTAATAATTGAAGGTGTGGGAGCTGCACAAAAAATAGTGCGCGATGCTGGTGCAATAACGTATTGGCTAGATATAGAGCCAGCATTAGGACTCCAACGCGTTTTGGAGCGCGATGGTCTTGACATTGAAGTATTCATGCACCAGTGGCAACTCGACCAGGAAGTCCATTTTCTGCGAGATAAGACACGCGAAAACGCGCAACACATTCAAAGTTCGTGAGGCGATAAGCCCTAAAATTGATGTTATGTCAGATCTATCGGGAGAAATCATTGATAACCGCTATCAATTGATTCGTCAGATCGCTAACGGCGGTATGGCTTCAATTTATGAAGCTATCGATACCCGACTTGACCGAAAAGTTGCTGTAAAAATAATGCACCCCCATCTGGCTGCCGATGATGCCTTTGTAAGTCGCTTCATTCGTGAAGCTAAGGCAGCTGCTGCGCTGTCTCACCCAAATATTGTTGCCGTACAAGACCAGGGTTGGAACCAAAATGGTGTTCCTGCCGTGTTCCTAGTTATGGAGTTAATCGAAGGTCACACGCTACGAGAGTACCTAAACGAGCGCGGCCGCTTTGAAATAAAGGATGCAATAAATTACTTAACTCCAATTCTAAGCGCACTTGCTGCTGCACATGATCTTGGCATTGTGCATCGTGATATCAAACCGGAAAACATTCTGATCTCAAAAGAGGGACGCATTAAAATTGCTGACTTCGGACTGGCCCGTGGAGAGTTAATCGGTTCAACTATGACCGCGGAGTCCAGCGTTATTTTGGGTTCGGTCTCTTACTTATCACCCGAGCAAGTTCAACGTGGAATAGCCGATGCCAGAAGTGACGTCTATGCAGTCGGCATAGTTGCCTTTGAAATGTTGACAGGTGAAAAACCCTTTATTGGGGATTCACCGATTCAAATCGCCTATATGCATGTTAATCAAGAGATTCCCGCCCTTCGCACAAAGCGAAAAGATATTCCCGAAGCCCTTGATACTTTGATTTCACGCGCTACTGATCGAGATCCCGATAAACGTCCTCGAAATGCTGGAGATTTCTTAACCGCATTAGAAGCAATATCGATCGAGTTAGATCCAAAGAAGAATCAGTTAAAGCTCGACTTGGATTTGCCGGTGGAGCCCATACGTGAAAAACCGCGTGGCAAAGTAAAGAAGGTCGTTGAAGAGGTTATTGAAGACAGCGTTGAAATCGTTGAAGATACCAAATCCTTAAAACGCGCTAAAGAAAAAAAGTACAAATCCAGCAAACGAGTACGTCGCAATCGCAAAGTTGCAGTAGTCCTTGCTGTCGCCCTTGGAATTGCTGGCTGGTATACGCTTATTGGCCCTGGATCTCGAATTGTCGTGCCTTCAACTGTTGGCGGAAGTTATAACGAAGCGGTGGCAGTATTTAATCCACTTGGAATAACAAACATTATTGTTGAGAAACGCTTTGATGAAGATATTGCCAAAGGAGCGATCATCGAATCTATTCCTCCAGGAGGTGGGAGGATAGAAAACGGTGCCAGCGTTACATTGATTATTTCAAAGGGGCCAGAGCGCTACATCATTCCAACGCTCAAGGGTCTGACTCCTGAGGCGGCAAAGAGTGCGATTCAAAAATTTCCCCTAACCGTAGGCAGTGTTACTGAAGCTTTCAACACTGAAATTCCTAAGGGCTTTGTAATCTCATCATCTCCCGATGGCGGCCTTCAAGTTAAACGTGATGCGATAGTAGATTTAGTGGTCAGCAAAGGCATAGAAGTTGTTGCCGCCGCCTCTTACATTGGCAAGAGCGGTGAGCAAGCGCTCAATGAACTCACTGATGCAGGTTTTGACGTTCAAACCAGTTATTCATTTGATGAGAAGATTCTGGCAGGTGCCGTTGTGTCGCAGACTCCTGCAGGTGATGCCTCAATTCCAAAGGGTTCAACAGTAACTCTCGTTGTTTCAAAGGGCTCCCAATATGTCTATATACCAAACGTCTTTTCGATTGAAGAGATAAAAGCAGTTCGTGCACTAAAAGATTTAGAGTTAAAAGTAATCGTGAAGAAATTAGGATCCAAAACGCTTAAGAAAGTCACGAATATTTCGCCAAAGATTGGAAGTAAAGTTAAACGTGGCAGTACGGTCACAATTACCGTAGGGTAGGCCAATGCCTGCAGCCAAGCCACGTATCGGTGCACATACTCCAACTACTGGTGGTATGGCCAAACGATCTATTGAGTACGCAAAAACAACTGGCGCCGAAGTCATACAAGTCTTTGCTTCTAGTCCTCGCATGTGGGCAATGCCAGCGGCAAAACCAGATTTAGATGAAGCCTTTAAAATCAAAGCGGCAGAACTAGATATTGAAACCTATGTTCACGCGCCTTTCCTTATCAATTTAGGCTCACCTACTGAAGCTACATATGTGAACTCACTTGCATCGACTTCATACTCATTGGGTAGGGCAACTGATATCGGAGCCCTCGGCGTAGTAATTCATACGGGTTCGGCTGTAGATGTAACCCATGTTGATCAAGCGTGGAAGCAGATTCACGAAGGCATGATGCCAATCCTTAACGCGCTAGATGATGACTCTCCCTTCTTGTTGTTGGAGCCAACTGCAGGCCAAGGCCAATCACTGGTTAAGAAGCTCGATGATTTAGAGAACTACTTGAAAGCCCTTGAATACCATCCAAAGGTTGGAATCTGTTTAGACACCTGCCATGTATTTGCCGCAGGCCACGATATTGCTGTCAAAGGTGGAATGACCAAGACAATTGATCTGCTCGTCCAAATTGCAGGTGTCGAGCGCTTCAAATTAATTCATGCCAATGACTCTATGGATGTTTGTGGTGCACTAAAAGATCGCCATCAAAACATTGGTGATGGTCATATCGGAGTCGATGCCTTTGCAGAATTATTAGCACACCCAGCAGTTGCCAATGTGCCCTTGGTTTTAGAGACGCCAGGCATGGAGGAAAAACACTCCATTGAGGTTGCACTTCTGAAAAAACTGCGCGATAAGAAATGAGTACCGTAAAACACCAGTGGAGACTTCAGATGGCTCCATGGGCCTTATTAACTGTCTCAATGGCATGGGGCCTCTCATTTGTCATCATGAAAGATGCTATTGAGCGTCAAAGTGTCAATAACTTCCTCTTCACTAGATTTTCACTAGCAGTAGTTGTAATGGTTCTTATACGTCCGCAAGTCCTGAAATTAATGAACAGAGATCTGGTGCTTCGAGCACTTGCAGCCGGTGTATTTCTTGGCTTTGGCTATATTTTCCAAACTCTAGGTCTGGCCCGTACGGGAGCTGCCATTACTGGATTTGTTACTGGGCTCTACATCGTATTAACACCACTTTTTGCATCTATTCTCCTGCGTCAACGCGTGAGTAGATTTACTTGGATTTGTATTGTCATCGCCACAATAGGTCTTGGTCTGCTTTCCATCCACGGGTTTTCAGTTGGCCTTGGCGAACTCTTAACTTTCATTAGTGCAATCTTCTATGCATTGCACATTATTGCCTTAAGCAAATGGAGCTCTGGCCGCGATACATATGCCATGACCATCGTTCAACTGGCTATGTGCGCAGTTTTGTCGGGCATAGCTTCGATTCCCGGCGGATATTCTCCTCCCCCAGATTTTGGTGTCTGGTCGGTGGTTGTCTTTACCGCAGTCTTTGCAACTGCAATCGCATTTATTATTCAAACCTGGTCGCAAGCACATATGAGCGCTACTAAAGTGGCGGTTATTTTGACCATGGAGGTTGTTTTTGCCGCACTCTTTGCAATTGTTTTTGGAAGTGAAAGCCTCACCCTTCAGAACTCTATAGGTGGCGTAATGGTCGTTACTTCGATGTATTTGATTGTCATGAAAGAAGAGAAGTAGGCTTGCACTATGGCAATTGACCTTCGATCTGACACAGTTACTCAACCATCTCAAGGGATGCGCGAAGCAATCGCAAGTGCACCTGTTGGCGATGATGTTTATGGTGATGACCCAACCGTTAACTCACTAGAAGAGCGAGTTGCAACAATGTTTGGCAAAGAGGCGGCAGTTTTTACTCCAACAGGATCATTGGCTAATCAGTTAGCAATTCGAATGCTGGTTGCTCCAGGAGAAGAGTTAATCGCTGAAACCAATTCACACATCGTCCGTGCAGAACTTGGCGCAGCTGCAGTCTTTAGTGGGATAACGACTAGAACGTGGCCTGCCCTCCATGGATTATTAAAGGCACATGATCCCCTTGAGATTGTTCGTCCAGATTCAGGTCCATATTTAGTCTCGACAACTGCGATTGCAGTAGAGAATACGCACAACTTTGGCGGCGGAACCGTGCAACCAATCAATGAGATTGCAGCCCTTCGCAAAGGTGCCGATGAATTAGGCCTGGCCCTACATTTGGATGGCGCACGGATTTGGAACGCGCATATTGCAAGTGGAGTTTCATTTCTAGAGTATGGCCAATATTTCGACACGATCAGTGTCTGTCTTTCTAAAGGCCTCGGCGCTCCAGTTGGCTCAATCATGATTTCCACGAAGGAGCGCGTGGCAAAGGCGCGCATCTGGCGCAAACGTTATGGCGCAGGTATGCGTCAGGTTGGGATTCTGGCAGCAGCAGGGCACTTTGCTTTAGATAACAATATTGAACGCTTATCCGATGATCATCGCCGCGCAAAGGAACTAGCCACTGCAATTGCAACTATTGATTCATCATTAATTGATCCAGCGACCGTGCAGACAAATATCGTTGGATTAGATTTAGCGTCCATGCCATTTACTGCCGCTGAACTATCGAAGCGTTGTCGTGATGCCGGACTATGGATAAGTGCACTTGGACCAAAGTACGCACGCTTAGTCACGCACATGGATTTTGATGATGCACAATGCGCCGAAGCGATTGAAATCTTAAAGAAAACCCTCGTGGCTTAATAGCCACTCTTTCTTATCAACACCATAAGCGTAGTTACCGAGAGCTCCTCCAGTTTTAACAATGCGATGACAAGGCACAACCAACATAATCGCATTATTTGCACACGCACTACCGGCTGCACGAACAGCTGCCGGTGATCCAGCTTTGTCAGCTAGGTCGGCATATGAAATCACTTTTCCGGCGTTAACTTTTCGCATAACTTTCCACGCTGCCTGAGAAAATGTTGCTCCTGGCTGGCGAACTTTAATCGCGTTGATGGCCGTTAAATCGCCATCAAAGTAATCGGTAATCAAATCAGAGATAACTGGTATGGATTTAACGCTTTTTACGTCGCCAATTACATTGAACGCTGAGATGTTCGAAAGATTTGCGCCGATAAGAATCTGGTCGTCGGCCAATAAATTGAGGGTGCCAACTGGAGTCTTAAGAGAAGTTACAAGAAGCGGCACGTGACTAAATTAGCGGTCGCGCAACATCTCGGCAACTAAGAATGCTAACTCTAATGACTGGGCATGATTGAGCCGTGGGTCGCAGGCACTCTCATAGCGTGTGGCCAGGTCCTCATGAGAAATCTTCTCGCCGCCGCCCACGCATTCGGTGACATCATCGCCCGTGAGTTCGATATGAACGCCACCTGGGTGGGTTCCTAGCGCTTTGTGAACCTCAAAGAAGCCTTTGACCTCATCCATTACATCGTCAAAGCTACGAGTTTTATAGCCAGTAGGTGCTTCATATGTGTTGCCGTGCATGGGATCGCAGACCCACAAGACTTTAGCTCCTGATTTGGTAACACCGTCGACAAGGGCGGGCAGTGCTTCACGAATCTTTCCTGCTCCCATCCGGGTAATAAATGTTAAGCGTCCTGGTTCACGATCTGGATCTAACTTATCAATCAAGGCCAGTGCATCTTCAACGGTTGACTTAGGTCCAAGTTTTACACCGATTGGATTGCGCACCTTAGACGCGAAATCAACGTGTGCTCCATCTAGTTGACGAGTTCGCTCACCGATCCAAATAAAGTGCCCGGAGACATCATAAGGAGTGCCAGTTCTAGAATCGATACGAGTAAGAGCCTTTTCGTACTCAAGGATTAGCGCCTCATGACTTGAGAAGAAATCAACTGATTTAAATGACTCTGGATCAACGCCTGCAGATTGCATAAAGGCAAGTGCGCGACCGATTTCATTTGCCATCTGTTCGTAACGAACGCCAACGGAAGAGTCGCGAATAAAACCCTTATTCCATTCGTGAACTTGGCGAAGATCGGCAAATCCACCTTGGGTAAAGGCGCGCACTAAGTTCAACGTTGCCGCTGAAGTGTTGTAGACGCGAACTAAACGCTGCGGATTTGGCGTCCTAGAGCTCTCAGTGAACTCAAGGTCATTGACCGCATCTCCGCGGTAGGCCGGAAGAGTTACATCTCCTCGGGTCTCCATGTCGTTAGAGCGCGGTTTGGCAAACTGGCCCGCCATGCGTCCAACTTTTACAACTGGAAGCGATGAGTAGTACTGCAAGACGGCTGCCATCTGCAAAATAGTCTTGATGCGATTACGGATCGAATCGGCAGTAGCTGCAGCAAAAGTCTCTGCGCAGTCTCCGCCTTGTAACCAAAAAGCTTTTCCATCGGCGGCAAGAGCGATACGTTTCTTAAGATCATCACATTCACCGGCAAAGACAAGCGGCGGAAAAGATTTCAGCTCGGCTACCGCAGCCTTAATTGGTGTGCCCTCAGGACCACCTGGCCAGTTGGGCTGTTGTGCGGCAACTAATCCAGGCGTGAAGAGAGAATCAAGTGATGAGTTCATAGGCATAAGAGTAGAGAGTTCAGTAGTAAGCGCGAAGTGCGATTAACCAAAGAAGATCTCGGCCTCCTTGTATCGCTCAATTGGAACTAACTTCAGCTTTTCAGTCGCCGATGCCAGTGGAACACGGACGATATCGGTGCCATGTAGGGCGACCATTATGCCCCAATCACCTTCATGGGCTGCAGTGATTGCCTGAAGGCCAAAGCGAGTAGCAAGAACTCGATCAAAGGCCGTTGGTGATCCACCACGTTGAATGTGGCCCAGAACCGATGTTCGCGCCTCTTTGCCGGTCTTGGCCTCAATCTGTCCGGCCAACCAGTCACCGATTCCAGCTAGTTTGACGTGACCGAAGGCATCAAGTGTTTGATCCTTCACGGCCATGTCGCCATCTTGAGGAATCGCACCTTCGGCAATAACAATAATCGGGGCGTAATGTGATTTGAATCGAGACTCAACCCATTCGCATACTTTATCTACTGAGAACTTTTGTTCAGGAATCAAAATACATGCTGCGCCACCTGCTAGACCGGCATGCAGAGCAATCCAGCCAGCATGACGTCCCATAACTTCAACGATGAGCGCTCTGTGGTGTGATTCTGCCGTTGTATGAAGGCGATCTATGGCTTCAACTGCGATATTGACTGAGGTATCAAAGCCAAATGTGTAATCAGTGTTGTTAAGGTCGTTATCAATAGTCTTTGGAACGCCAATAACTTTGACGCCTAGCGAATCTAACTTGGTAGCAACACCCAACGTATCTTCGCCGCCGATAGCAATGAGCGCATCGATACCAGCTTTAGCTAGATTCTCTTTAATCTTTTCAACGCCGCCATCGATCTTAAATGGATTTGTACGTGATGATCCAAGAATTGTTCCTCCGCGAGGCAAGATGCCTCTGGTAGTTTCAATTGTGAGCGGCATGGTCAAACCTTCAAGCGGGCCTTTCCAGCCATCGCGAAATCCAACAAATTCATGACCGTACTCTTTAACACCTTTTCGGACTACTGCACGAATAACAGCATTTAGTCCTGGGCAATCTCCCCCGCCAGTTAGCACACCAATACGCATTTTTAACTCCATCGAGAAAAGTTTTATGAAGAAGGGCTCGAACTTTCAAATCGCCCTACCTATGGTCAACGCTGACATGCACAGTCTAGCCTTCAGTCATGGCTAATCAACAACTCATCGCGGGCGTGGACTCATCGACACAATCTGTAAAAGTTGTAATACGTGAGGCCAATACTGGCCAGTTAATACGAGAAGGTCGCCAAGCTCACCCAGAAGGCTCCGAAGTCGATCCCCAATTATGGAAAAACGCCCTTGATTCTGCAATTGCCCAGGCCGGTGGGCTCGATGATGTTGCTGCGATATCTATAGCGGGCCAACAACACGGCATGGTCGCACTTGATAGCAGTGGAGATGTTATTCGACCTGCACTGTTATGGAATGACACGCGATCGGCGCAGGCTGCCCTTGATTTAAATAAGGAGCTTGGCGGAGATTCTCAGGTTGCCAGAAAAGTTGGTTCAGTATTAGTTGCATCTTTTACTGCGACTAAATTGCGATGGCTTGCAGATAACGAGCCAGCCAATGCTGCTCGAGTTGCCGCCGTTGCACTTCCCCATGATTGGTTGTCGTGGCAGTTGCAAGGAGGCAAAGATTTAGAAAAACTTTTCACGGATCGCAGCGATGCATCAGGTACTGGATACTTTGATCCAACAACATCACATTATCGCGAAGATATTCTTCGACTTGCCTTGCGTCATGATTTAGAAGTGACCCTGCCACGAATTATTAACCCCGCTGACTTTGGCGGAACTATGTTGTCAGGAGTTCCGATTGCCGCTGGCGCAGGTGATAACGCAGCTGCTGCCCTTGGAGTTCAAGCACAACCTGGTGATGTCATCGTCTCACTTGGAACAAGCGGAACTGCCTTTGCCGTATCTGATACTCCTACACATGATTCAACTGGCGCAGTTGCAGGTTTTGCCGATGCAACTGGACGCTACTTACCTTTAGTGTGCACATTGAATGCTGCCAGAATTTTAGATGCTGCCACGCGAATTCTTGGAGTTACTCACAACGAAGTTGGTGAACTTGCTTTGACTTCACCGGCTGGTGCCAATGGGCTAACGCTTCTGCCATATTTTGAGGGCGAACGCACACCGAATCGACCACAAGCAACTGGTGTCTTTGCCGGAATGAATTTACGTAACTCCAATCAATCCGATATAGCTAGGGCGATGATTGAAGGAATGCTGTGTGGTTTAGCCGATGCAGTTGACGCACTTGTTGCATTGGGTGTTCATGTTAATCGAATCATATTAATTGGCGGCGCAGCTAAGAATCCTGCGATCCCAACTATTGCCAGCGCAATCTTTGGACGCACAGTTATTGTCCCGCAAGCAAGTGAATATGTTGCCGATGGCGCCGCTAAGCAGGCGGCGTGGGCGTTACTTGGCGAGATGCCGACATGGACCATGGGTGAGACAAATGCGCACAGTTCTAAATCAACGCCGCAAGTAATGGATCAGTACCGAACACTGCGTGATAACACTAGTGATTGGTGAAACTTAAGCAGTAACTCGTACGCCTTTTCCAACAACAATGATTCCACCTGGGCTAATCGTAAAGCGGTCACGATCGCGCTCTAGATCAACGCCAATCTGTGCGCCAGGCTCTACCACTACGTTCTTGTCTAATATCGCATTTCGGATGATTGCCTTGTCACCAATAATTACCGAAGGCATAAGAACCGAGCCTTCAACTAGTGAGCCCCGGCCTACTGAAACATCGTAGGAGATAACGGAGTTGTGAAGGATTCCACCGGAAATAATTGTTCCAGCGCCAACGATTGAATCATGTGCAGCTCCACCCTCACTAAATTTAGCTGGCGGCAGTGATGGTGGGTTCGTAAGCAAAGGCCATTCACGGTTGTACAGATTGAAAATCGGATGCACCGAGACTAAATCCATGTGTGCATCGTAATAAGCATCGATGGAGCCCACGTCACGCCAATAGCCCTTATCACGATCAGTTTCACCTGGAACCACATTGTGTGCAAAATCGTAGACTTTAGCAACGCCTGCTTTTGTTAAGAATGGAATTATGTTCGTTCCTAAATCATGGCGTGACTCTAAATCCTCTGCATCAATTATTAACGCTTCTTCCATTACATCGCGCTTAAATATGTAGTTGCCCATTGAAACTAAACAAAGATCTGGATTGCCAGGCATTGCAGGTGGATCGATTGGCTTTTCATGGAAGGCCTTTATCGTTATGCCATCGTCAGCTAACTCAATCACTCCAAACTCATGCGCCTCAGAACGAGGCATGCGAATGGCAGCAACAGTTACTCCTGCGCCAGATTCGACATGCTGATCAAACATTTGACCTGGATCCATGCGATAAACGTGATCGGCGCCAAAGACTAAAACGTGGCGTGGATCTTCATCATGAATCAAATTGAAATTCTGCAAAATCGCATCGGCACTACCGGTATACCAACGCGGACCTAAACGCTGCTGAGCTGGCACTGGGGTGATGTAGTTCCCCAGTAAGGCAGACATACGCCATGTTGTGGTGATGTGCCTATCCAGAGAGTGTGATTTGTATTGAGTGAGTACGGCAATCTTTAACATATTCGCATTAACAAGGTTTGATAAAACGAAATCTATAAGGCGATACGAGCCACCAAATGGAACGGCTGGCTTGGCTCGATCGGCCGTCAGGGGCATTAATCGCTTACCTTCACCGCCGGCAAGGACTATGCCGAGGGGAAGTTTAAGTTTTGCCATGCGCTAACGATAGCCTGTACCTCTAGGTCGGGGTAGGGGGAAAAGTGAGCGAGCTAAAAGTTGGCATCGTAACAAAAGAGTGGCCCCCAGCCGTTTATGGTGGCGCCGGAGTTCATGTTGTGCAACTAACCCAAGCTCTTCGCAGAATTAGTGGAATATCAATTGATGTCCATTGCTTTGGTGGAAAACGAGATGATGCTTTTGGATACTCCACCCCAGCAGAGTTCAGCGGTGCTAACCCTGCAGTGCAAGCTTTAGCAACTGATCTAGAAATAGCAACTCATTTGTCCAATGTTGATGTCGTACATTCGCACACTTGGTATGCAAATATGGCGGGCCATATTGCCGCCCTTCACTATTCGATTCCCCATATCGTCAGCGCTCACTCCCTTGAACCTCTTCGCCCTTGGAAATCTGAACAATTAGGCGCAGGATATGCGATTTCTTCATGGGCTGAAAAAACTGCTTACGAATCGGCGGCAGCGATTATTGCCGTTAGCGATGGAATGCGCGCAGATGTATTGGCGGCCTATCCAAACCTGGATCCTACAAGAGTTGTGACAATTCGAAATGGTGTTGATACAGATAAGTTCGCCCCTAACCATGATGCCTCTGTTGCCGAAAAACTTAATATCAGCGGGCAGTACGCAATATTTGTTGGACGCATTACACGTCAAAAAGGATTGGCTCATCTCCTTCGCGCGTGGAAAGAGGTTCCATCTGACTACGGCTTAGTGCTTGCTGCCGGCAGTCCCGATGAAGAAGGAATTGGTAATGAAGTCGCCCAGTTGATCGCAGAGCTACAAAAGGCGAGAAAAAATATTTGGTGGATAAAAGATATGTTGCCGCATCACGAATTAACCGCTCTATTAACTGGTGCTGATCTATTTATCTGTCCCTCGATTTATGAACCACTTGGAATCGTGAACTTAGAGGCGATGGGATGTGAAACTGCAGTATTGGCGTCACGTGTAGGTGGGATTCCAGAGGTAGTAAATAATGGCGAAACTGGCGAGTTAGTTGATTACACCGGTGATGCAGCAACTTTCGAAACTTCTTTAACGCAAGCAATTACGCGTTTAATGTCACAGCCAGACTTGCTTACAGAATATGGAGTTGCTGGCAGAGTGCGGGCCATGAAGTATTTTGGTTGGGAAGCCGTTGCTAAGGCCACTGTTGATTTATACCGTCGCGTGATTGCTTAAATGACACGTAAATCCTGGATTCAATTTGCTGTCGTAGGTCTGCTGTGGGGAATCCCCTATCTGCTTATGAAGGTTGCAGTTGCTGATATTCCGCCTCCCCTAATTGTCGCTGGTCGCACAATTATTGGTGCGGCGATTTTGATTCCAATTGCAATCCATCAAGGATCATTTATGGATGCAATCCGGGGTATTAAATACGTGCTTCCATATGCATTTCTTGAAATGGTGGGGCCTTGGATCTTGATCACCAACGCTGAAAGAGAAATATCATCTGGTTTAGCTGGCTTACTGGTTGCAACTGTTCCTATCTTTGCAACAATCTTTACCTCTCTTCGCGGTGATCATTCAGTCTGGCAGCCTAAGAGAATCATTGGATTAGTCGTTGGTTTTATAGGAATCGTTGCGCTAGTGGGAATCGAGTCGATTACTGGCAGCAGCAATCCAAAGGCGATAGCCATGTGCATTCTTGCCGCAGTTATGTACGCCTATGCCGTATTGATGGTTACCTCTAATCTGCCAGGTGTCGAGGGTGTAGCAATCAATGGTGTAGCAATGGCAATCACCGCCGCTTTCTATACTCCCATCGCCATTGCCACGTGGCCACATAACCCCGTGTCTTTTAATGCAATTGCCGCATTAGTTGCCCTTGGCATTTTTTCTACTGCCATTGCCTTTATGTTGTTCTTTATTGTTATAAAGGAGATTGGCCCTGCGCGTGGGTCTTTAACAACTTACGTCAATACTGCGGTAGCAGTCGTCCTTGGAATCATTATTCTAAAAGAGCCGATTACTTTAGGAATCATAATTGGTCTTCCCTTGGTACTACTGGGCTCTTACTTAGCCAGCCGCAAGAGCAATTTAGTTGTTATCGCCGAACCCTAAGCGCTCAAGTAATTTAGGATCCCTCTGCCACTCTTTTGAAACCTTAATGTGTAGGCCTAAGAAAATCTTTGCAACGAGGGCACGCTCAATATCTGCACGGGCACGAATACCAATCTCCTTTAATCGGCTGCCCTGGTGACCCAACAAGATTGCGCGCTGTGTATCGCGCTCAACGTGGATCGTTGCATGGACATCGTAAAAAGGACGTGAGCCTTTTTCTTCGCGCTCACCAAACTCATCGATAGTGACCATAATCGAATGTGGAAGCTCTTCGCGCACATCTTGCAGTGCAGCTTCGCGGATAAATTCGCAGATTAACTGCTCTATGGCTTGATCGCTGGTTGTTCCAGCTGGGTAATACTGTGGACCTTGTGGCAGATTCTTACCGATTAAATCATTGAGCAAATCGATTTGATCGTGAATAGCGGCAGAGACAGGAATGATCTCATCCCACACAAAGCCTTGGGCCAACGCCATGATTCCGGCAAGGCGCAGAGCTAATTTTTCCCTTGAGATTAAATCGGTTTTGGTAACTACTGCAAACTTCTTAGCTCGTGGGTGCTTTGCAATCTCTTGTGCAATAAAAATATCTCCGGCACCCGATGTTTCATCGGCCGGAATACACATGATGACTACGTCAACCGAGTCCATGCTCTGGTCTACAACGGCATTTAAGCGATGGCCGAGCAAAGTCTTTGGCTTATGAACTCCAGGAGTGTCAACAAGTACAGCTTGAAAATCTGGTCCATGAACGATTCCGCGAATTGCACTGCGGGTGGTATTTGGGTGATGGGAGGTAATTGCAATCTTGGTACCTACCAAAGCGTTGATAAGAGTTGATTTTCCTACGTTTGGGCGGCCGACAATGGCCACAAAGCCCGAACGGAAATCACTCATAGGAGGATTCTCTCATTGATTTATACCGATGAACTCCACTGCATCTGCCACCGATGTGACTAGTTCGGCAGCTCTCTCACCTATTAGGCGATGACAACCATCACTGGTCGGTGAATTAATAGGTCCAGGAATAGCCATAACAGGCCGCAGTAGTTCTGCAGCATCTCGCGCTGTACGAAGTGATCCACTTCTAAAAGCCGCTTCTACTACCAGTGTTGCCAGTGACATTGAGGCAATTAATCGGTTGCGCGTTAAGAATCGATGCGGCATCGCTTTTATTCCGGGCATGACTTCTGTAACTATGGCGCCTGATTCGCAGATTTCATCAAATAATCTGGCGTTTCCTGCAGGGTAATTAATATCGATTCCACAAGCAATAACTGCAACAGTTACTCCTTCGGCAATCAGTGCGCCTTTATGAGCAAATGTATCGATTCCATATGCACCGCCACTGATGATTGCCCAATCTCTATCAACAAAACCTGCGGCAAAATCGCCAGCGATACGTGCGCCATAGTTTGTAGGGTTTCGCGTACCAACAATGGCTAATGAATCTGCCGACAATGTATGCAGATTTCCTTTTGCGATAAGTGCAATTGGTGGTGTTAATAAATCTTCTACTCTTGCTGGCCACCATTGATCTGCCGGAGTGAGAAGCGTTGAACCTGATGCATCGATAGCGCTAAGGACTGCATCCGATGACGTGAGTGAGATCTGTGTAATTAGTGCACCATATTTAATTCGATCATAACCACCATCCTGCAGTTTGTTGAGAACCTCCAATGCGCTTGACCCGTATATCTCCTGCGACCAAAAACTGTGCCCACCCTCGATTGTGCTAAAGAGAACTGCGCGTGCCTGATATTCATTCATTGTTCTATCCCCGATCGCAGGCTATGGGCCTGGGCAATATCGGCCAGAGTTGGAACCTCGTGTCCATGCAGATCGGCCAACGTCCAACCAACTCTTGCGATTTTGTGTAATCCGCGTGCAGTTATATGTTCACTTTCAAGTTCATCGTGCAAAAAATTCATCGCAGCCCTCTCTGGTTTAAATACTGTTCGCAAAGCCCGGGATGGAATGTGAGAGTTCAAGCTCCATCCAAAGGATGCAAATCTCGCTGTTGCAATAGCGCGCGCAGCGATCACTCGTTGCCGGATCACTGCACTGCTTTCGCCAAGCTCGGTTCGTGCCATATCTAGGCGGCCAACTGGATCTAAGTAGACCCGCATATCGATGCGATCCATCAAGGGCCCAGAGAGTTTCCCTAAGTACCTGCGCACTTGCTGGGATGAACACGTGCAGTTACGGCCACGGCCAGAGAACTTGCCACATGGACATGGATTGGCGGCCAGAACGAGCAGAAACTGTGCGGGGAAAGTTACATTTCCAATACTGCGTGCAATCGTGATCGTGCCCGCCTCCAATGGTTGGCGAAGTGAATCGAGAACTCCAGATGGACACTCTGGTGCCTCATCGATAAAGAGCACACCGTTGTGTGCCAATGAACACGCTCCAGGTTTAATTGCATGTGCACCACCCCCAACCATTGCTACTCGCGTTGTTGTGTGATGAGGAGAAACGATTGGTGCAATCAGCGACGTTGCAGATCTAGTGACTAAGGTGCCGGCCAGGGAGTGCACTGCAGTTACTTCTAGAGCCTGAGCGATATTTAACGCCGGCATAATGGTGGGGATTCGCTCGGCAATCATTGTCTTTCCAGTTCCGGGTGGACCCAACAATAAAATGTGATGTCCGCCAGTTGCAGCGATTTCGGCAGCTAAACGTGCTTGCGGTTGACCTGCAACATCGGCGAAATCTAAACGATCATCATTTGGTTGCCATGCTAAATCAAACTCTTGCGCGGATTCGCGCTGACCCGTGCGCAGCCACACCACAATCTTTTTTAGATGTTCCATCGGAATTATCTGCATGTCCTGCATGAGAGATGCCTCTTCATAGTTTGCAGCTGGCACTACCGCTGTTCGAACTCCAGATTTATAGGCCACCATTAACGCTGGCAATACTCCCCGTACAGCACGAATTCGACCATCGAGTGCTAGTTCGCCAATAAAGACAACATCGCGAACTCTTTCCGCAGGAATACTTTCATGGGCCGATAACAAGGCGATACAGATAGCTACATCAAAACTAGAGCCACTCTTTGGTAACCAAGCAGGTGATAGCGAGACAGTCACTTTGCGATTAGGCCAGCTTTCACCACAGTTAACCATTGCTGCACGTACACGATCGCGCGACTCTGACAGTGCGGCATCAGGTAAACCTAAGAGTGAGTACATGGGCAGGCCATCTGCGATATCTACTTCTACGGTGACAACATGGCCATCTAAACCAAGCAGTGCGACACATAGGGTTTGGGCAAGCGTCATAGGATATTTGCCCGGTATTCAATCGTGTGCGAACCATCTGGTGCGATCAAAACGGCTGCAGCATCTATCTGAAAATCACAGCCCAGGCAGCCATGCGTTGCTAGCCACCCCAGCGCCAATCTCTGCATTCGCCACGCCTTGTCCCTATTAATCGCCTCGAATGGGTGACCAAAGGCCACCGAAGAGCGGGTCTTAACTTCAACAAAGGCGAAGGTTCCGCTTTTGTACAGGGCAACAATGTCGATCTCACCTTCACGGATTCGCCAGTTACGTTCGATGATCTCTGCATGATGGGCGCTTAAGTACTGCGTAACTATCTCTTCGCCAAATGCACCGGTTCGTTGATTACTCATTCTTTGCATAGAGGGACGATAAATTTTCGCCCTGACAATTTAGCGTGAAAGAGAATTACTTGTGGATGAGCGCGGCGATATTCGAAAATGAGCGCCGATGTTCTATGCACGGGCCATGCTGGTTGAGCGCTGATGTATGGGCTCCAGTGATATAGCCCTTGTGTGCTGCAAAACCAAACTGCGGATACTGATGATCCATCTCGCGCATTATTCGATCACGAGTTACTTTGGCGATTATCGATGCCGCACTGATACTTACAACAACTTGATCGCCCTTCCATACAGCTAAATTAGGCAGACCCAAACCTTCTATGGCATAACCATCGGTTAAAACATAGGCAGGTATTTGATCTAAGCCATGCACTGCACGTCGCATTCCATCTAAATTTGCTGCGTGTACACCGCGTTGATCAACTTCTTGTGCTGAAACAATTACAACGCTTATGGATGCTGCCAATGATTGTATGAGTTCGAAAACCTCTTCACGCTTTTTCTCAGAGATCTCCTTTGAATCGCGCACAACCGATAACTGCGGTGCAAATGGATCGTGAAGAATGACACTTGCTATTACTAGTGGCCCCGCACATGCACCGCGCCCAGCTTCATCAACACCGGCAATCGGAGATATTCCAGCATTGATGAGCAGTTGCTCAATCACTTTCACTAAAAGCTACTTAACAACATCGATCTGTGGGATATATGCCAGATTCTTAAATGGCCAGATAACCGCAAAGACGCGACCAGTTACTCGCGAAAGCGGAACCATTCCCTTATTAATGTCTTCTTGGTGATAACGAGAATCAGCACTTGCTCCGCGGTGATCACCCATCACCCAAAGCTTTCCCTTTGCAACGGTGATATCAAAGTCCATATCACTTGGAACATTTCCCTTAAAAATATATGGCTCTGTAATTGCAACGCCATTAACCTGCAATAAGCCTTCTTTAGTGCAACAAACTATGTGATCTCCAGCGACGCCAATTACACGCTTTACTAAATACTGCTTTGTAGGATTTGGAAGAACGCCTACTGCAACCAATACGTTCTTCACTTCGGTGACAATTTTATTTCCCGAATTATCTTCATAATATGGGAGCCAGCTTGCAGGATCGCGGAAGACAACAACGTCACCACGTGAAATATGTTTTGAAGTAAAGGGAAGTTTATTGACCGCTACCCGGTCATGGACCTGCAAGGTGTTTTCCATAGATCCCGATGGGATATAGAAAAACTGGACAAGAAAAGTCTTAATAAAAAGGGAGACAAGTAATGCAACTATTACAAGGATTGGAAACTCTCGAAGGAGGGAGCCCTTACGGCGCATTGAAGCTATTTATTCAGCAGGTGTTTCAGCGACAGGCGCTTCAACGACTGCTTCAACAGCTGGTGCTTCAACGACTGCTTCAACGACTGGTGCTTCAACAACTGGTGCTTCAACAACTGCTTCTGGAACTACAACAGCGACTGGTTCTGGAGTAGAAAGAATTCCATCGCCGTAACCTTCAACGCCATCGCGCTTTTCGCGAATCTTTGCAGCCTTACCGCGAAGATCGCGTAGGTAGTAAAGCTTGGCGCGACGTACATCGCCCTTCTTTATTAACTCAATCTTTTCAATAACTGGAGTGTGTACTGGGAATGTGCGCTCTACACCGACGCCGTAAGAAACCTTACGTACGGTGAAAGTTTCGCGGACGCCATCGCCTTGGCGACGCATAACGATTCCCTGGAAGACCTGGAGGCGGCTCTTGCTACCTTCGATAACACGTACGTGAATCTTGAGCTCATCGCCAGCACGAAACTGAGGGATGTCTTTACGCAGGGATACTGCATCTACGGCGTCAAGGATGTTCATCTACGTACCTTTTTCTGTTTCTCTAAAAGCACTCGCTTTGGCGGTGCAGACGGCATATCTTGCCATAGATAGGCCCTCAAGCCTAAATCGGCCAGATTAGGCAGGAATCTGCGAGCGCAGTTCTGCATGCAACGACGGGCCAGCGGCCACAGTCAGCTGCATTCCTCGCCATAAGTGGGTTGTCACCACTGCCCCAGCCTCAGCGGCGATCAAAGAGCCTGCAGCTAGATCCCACTGCTTTAATCCGGTTTCAACATAGCCATCGACCATGCCAGTTGCTACACAACATAGATCCGTTGCTGCAGCCCCCATCCGTCGAATATCTCTAATCTGTGGAACCAGGCGGTCGATTATCTCAAGTTGATGAGCGCGATCATTAACATCGTAGGCAAAGCCAGTTGATATGAGAGCTCGGTTTAACTCCACAGGATCGTTGCATCCGATTCTTACGTCATTTAAGAAAGCTCCGCCGCCGCGGGATGCATGCCAGGTTGAAGCCATTGTTGGTGCATGAACTACCCCAATGATTGTGCCAGTGGCATCTTTAGCGGCAATACTGATATTCCAACCAGGTAGGCCATAAAAATAGTTGACCGTTCCATCGACTGGATCAATCACCCAAGTAACTCCACTTGTGCTTGTCCGTGCAGCACCTTCTTCGCCAATGATTCCATCGTTGGGACGGGCGCTAAGAATCGATTCGACGATAAGTTTTTCGCTGGCATGATCCATCTGTGTTGCAATATCGATAGCTGTCGACTTAACCGTTAGATCCCACGATGCAGGTCGATCCATCAGTAAGTCTCCTGCCGTGCGTGCAATAGTTAATGCAAGCTGCAGAAGTTCATTTTCCAGACTCATATTCCCAGTCTAACGCTGCAATAGACTGCCCACTATGTTCTCGGCATACACCACACTTTTTCGCACCCCTGGCGCGATGAAGTTCTCACTTGCCGCAATTATCGGACGCATGCCGGTCTCTATGGACTCCCTAGCCCTTATTTTTATCGTTGTTGCCGCCAGTGATTCATATGCATTGGCAGGGGCGCTCAGTGCCACGGCATCAATTGTTGTCTCCATTGCAATGCCGTTCTGGGCGCGTGTCTCAGATCGAATCGGCCAACGCACTTTGTTGTTGCGTGTGGTGCCGATAAAGCTCATTGGTATGAGCATCTTTCTTGTACTGGTTCTTAACCATGCGCCAACCTGGACCTGGTTCATCTCAATTATTATGGCTGAAGCGACTTCGGTAAACCTTGGTGGACTTGTACGTCGTCGTTGGCTTCACATCTTGAGCCCAGATAAAACTACAACTGCAGAAGATAATAGTGATCGACATTTGGTAAATACGGCGTATTCATTAGAGGCACTCAACGATGAGTTTGTTTTCATCGCTGGACCGATAATCGCAACTGCATGTGCAACCTCTATCAATCCTGCCGCTGGCCTTATTGCTGGAATGTGTTTCCTCGTAATCGGCGTTCCACTATTTGCACTTCAAAGCGCCACTGAACCTCCAGCATCCCCCAAGCGCACAATTGATCCCCATCCACATGTAATAAAGCGAAAGTCACTTCAAGCCATCGTGCTTCCAACCCTATTTATTGGTGGCTTCTTTGGCTCTGTTGCAATTGTGACAGTTAGCTTTACCGACGAGCTAGGCCATAAGAGCCAATCTGGTCTACTACTTGCCCTATGGGCAGGGGGAAGCGCGTGTGCGGCAATTTTGAATGGGCTGATTAAATGGCGAATCTCGCATGCCAGCCGCTTCATTATATTTTTGATTTCTTTAACTTTGCTGTCGATTCCATTTCTTTTCGTGCACAGTATTTTCTGGTTAGCCATCGCGCTATTTTTCAATGGCTTTGCAATCGCGCCACTGATAGTCGGTGCATATGGCGTTGCTGAAACTGCAGTTCCATCTGAACAGATTACCGAGGCGCTCAGTTGGGTGATCGCCGGCATGCCTTTGGGAGGGGCCATCTCAAGTGCTACCGCTGGTTGGGTCATCGATAACTACGGTGCACAAACTGCTTATTGGCTTCCTTTGGGATTTATGACTGCCGCACTTGTAGCCACGCTGCCCTACTTCACCACTTATAAGGGGCTCATCGGTTATTCTTCCCAACATGACTGAACTGCGTTTCATCGGGAAGAGTGATGAGGGCACCCACATTAGCCTTCACGATAACGATGGAAATGAGTTCACCGTTCGAATCAGCGATGCGTTACGGACCTCGGTTAATCAACCTCACCTTACTTCAGTTCCCGAACAAGAAGTTGAAACTATCTCGGTAAAAGAGATTCAGCGTCGCTTACGCGCAGGTGAACTTGCTGATGAACTAGCTCGCGAGAACAATATCTCACTTGAAAAGATTGAACGCTTCTCTGGTCCAATTATGCAAGAGCGCATCTACATCATCGATCAGACTCAGCAAATTACGATTCGTAAAGAGGGTGGGCGCGATCCCGTTTCACTCTTAGGTGTGGTTGTATCCAGACTTGCCCCTCGCAATGTGGATTTAGCCGATCTTTCATGGGATACATGGCGCTTAGAAGATGCAACCTGGACAGTTGAACTTCATTATCCAAATGCCAATGGCCATGGAATCGCGCAGTGGAACTTTGATCCAACTCGCAGAGTTGTTGTCTCTCTTGATGAAAATGCTCGTTGGATGATGGGTGATGAGCCTGCTCCTCGTCCTATTGTTTCGGCTGGTCTTGTTTATTCAGATTCACCGCATCCAAGCTTGCGACATGAAGAGAGTACGGAACCAGAGGTTCCACGTTTAGCTGTTATCCGCGAAGCACCTGATAACGATGCCGCTCGCGATGGCGTTGTTGCTCGCGCAAAAGTTCCCAGCTGGGATGAAATTATGTTTGGTATTAAACCAACCGAAGATCAGTAGGACTCTTTTATGATTGTCGATTCAGCGCTCTATCAAAATGGTAGTCGCGTTATTGGCCCTACCGACATATCCGACTTAGTAGATATCGCCCGTACATCTGGTGGATTTGTCTGGCTAGGTCTGGCAGCACCCACCCAAAGTGAGTTCGAACATGTTGTAGGTGAACTTAACTTTCATCCGCTTGCCGTTGAAGATGCCGTTCATGCCCAACAAAGACCCAAAATTGAAGAGTACGAGGGCCTCACTTTCTTTACTCTCAAGACTGTTTTCTACAATGAAACTAACAGCGCAATCTCAACGGGTGAGTTGATCTGCTTTGTTGAAAAAGAGTTCATAGTCATTGTTCGCCACGGCGAGGGAACACCCCTAGCGACAGTGCGCCATGAGATTGAAGCTAAACCAGAATTCCTAAATTTAGGCCCCTTCGCAGTTTTGCACGCAGTCGTTGACCGAGTAATTGATGAATACACTTTGATTGCAAATGAGCTTGAAAATGACGTCATCAACTTAGAGACCAAGGTATTTAGCGGCAAGCGCCAAACTTTTTCCCAAGAGATATATTTTTTAAAGCGAGAATTAATTGAGTACCGGCATGCAATCGAGCCCCTTGTAATTCCATTACAAAAGTTAGTATCTGAGACTTACACCCAAACACCCGATGCCCTCAAACCCTTCTTTCGCGACACTCTAGATCACCTCTTGCGTGCGTGCGAACACGCATCAGGCATGGATTCACTTTTAACCACTGCCTTGCAAGCCGACCTAGCGCATGTGCAAGTGCGCCAAAATGAAGATGTGCGAAAGATATCGGCCTGGGTTGCATTAGCGGCCGGGCCAACAATGATCGCTGGAATCTACGGAATGAACTTTGAGTTCATGCCCGAACTCAGTTGGAAATACGGCTATCCATTAGTTCTTGGAGTTGTTTCATCATTAAGTGCACTCTTGCTCTACAAGTTCAAAAA
>JBMOET010000010.1:0-32386 GCA_049314595.1 Candidatus Planktophila sp.
CTGTTCTCTATGCTGGTGAAGTTAATTGGGATGCTGCAGGTATTTCAGAGTCAGCCCCACGCAAAATTGAAACAGTATTAAAGTCAGGCCAGCCTGTTCTTGTTCAAGTTACTAAGGATCCAATTGGTCAAAAGGGTGCACGCCTTACTAGCCAAATTTCATTGCCAGGACGCTACGTTGTTTATGTTCCAGGTGGTGGAATGTCAGGTATCTCAAAGCGACTTCCTGAAGAAGAACGCACCCGTTTGAAAGCAATCTTAAAGAACTTAATTCCTGAAGAAGCTGGTGTGATTGTTCGTACCGCTGCAGAAGGTGTGAGCGAAGAAGATTTAACAAATGATGTGGCACGTCTTAAGGCGCAATGGGATGACATCTATGCCAAGAGCCAGAACGCAAACTTCCATCCACCTGCTGCTATCTATGAAGAGCCAGACTTGGCTGTTCGTGTTATCCGCGATATCTTCAATGAAGATTTCCGCAAATTAACTGTTCAGGGATCAACTGCCTGGGATGAAGTTACAAACTACCTTGGCTTTATCGCACCAGAGCTCACACAAAAGATTGAGAAATACACCGGCACCGGCGACCTGTTTGCTGACTTCCGCGTTGAAGAACAACTTGCCAAGGCATTTGATCGCAAGGTTTATCTACCATCGGGTGGATCACTTGTAATCGATCGCACCGAAGCGATGATTGTTATCGATGTTAACACCGGTAAATTTATCGGTAAGGGTGGAAACCTGGAAGAGACGGTTACTAAAAATAACCTAGAGGCCGCCGAAGAGATCGCACGTCAGTTGCGACTTCGTGACTTAGGTGGAATCGTCGTTATCGACTTTATTGACATGATCCTTGAATCAAACCGTGAAATGGTTCTGCGTCGCTTAGTTGAATCACTTGGCCGCGATCGCACGAAGCATCAGGTTGCCGAAGTAACATCTTTGGGACTTGTTCAAATGACCAGAAAACGTGTTGGCCAAGGACTCATTGAGGCGTTCTCAACTACGTGTGATGCATGTAGCGGACGTGGAATTCATATTCACATGGAGCCGGTCAAAATGAAGGCGCCAATGCCACAACTGGATGTCCCATCGTCTAAGCATGAAGATGCCGATGAGAAAGATGCCACCGAGCACGAGTTCCATGAACTACTCAATGTCGAAGAGCCAGTCGTGCAGGAGGCCCCTAAGACCGGCCGCAAGCGCCGCCGAGCCTCATCATCAGGCATTATTACCGCCTAATTTGAGCCTAAAGGCCTGAACGGGTAACCTTTACCCTTCATCAACTACCAGAGTCCGGAGTACCACAGCGTGGCAAATATTAAGTCCCAGATTAAGCGCATTAAGACCAATGAGAAGGCACGCCTTCGCAACAAGTCAGTGAGCTCATCTATCAAGACCGCTGTCCGTAAATTCCGCGATGCAGTAACTGCTGGTGACTCAACTGCAATCACAACTGAACTACGCAGTGCCTCACAGGCGCTAGACGTTGCAGTTCAAAAGGGTGTTCTTCATAAGAACTCTGCAGCAAATAAGAAGTCATCAATGGCTAAGGCTGCTGCCAAAGCCGGCACACGTTAATTCTCCTAAGACTCTAAAGCGAGGCTAGGTTCATGCCTGCAATTTCACTTGCCAAGGCGCCGCAACCAGCATCCACTGATCCGGCGCAGATACGTAACTTCTGCATCATTGCTCATATCGATCACGGTAAATCAACTCTTGCCGATCGCATGTTGGGAATTACTGAAGTTGTAGACCCTCGCAATATGCGTGCGCAATATCTAGATCGAATGGATATCGAACGCGAACGCGGAATCACTATTAAGTCTCAAGCGGTTCGCTTGCCATGGCGCAGCGGAATCGATGGCGGCGAATACATACTTAACATGATCGATACACCCGGTCACGTCGACTTTACCTATGAAGTTTCGCGTTCACTTGCAGCATGCGAAGGTGCAGTGTTGCTCGTTGATTGTGCCCAAGGTATTGAAGCACAAACTCTGGCTAACTTATATCTAGCGATGGAGAATAATTTAACGATTATTCCCGTGCTGAACAAAATCGATCTACCAAATGCTCAACCTGAAAAGTTTGCCGCAGAGCTTGCAAAGCTTATTGGTTGCGAACCTGAAGACTGCTTACGAGTATCTGGAAAGACTGGCGATGGAGTAGCAGAGCTACTAGATCAAATTGTTAAACAGATTCCAGCGCCAAAGGGCGATGCCAATGCTCCGGCGCGCGCCTTAATCTTTGACTCGGTCTACGACAGTTATCGCGGTGTAGTGACATATGTACGCGTCATTGATGGACATCTATCGCCCCGCGAACAGATTCAGATGTTTTCAACTGGCGTTCGCCACGAAGCTTTGGAAGTCGGCGTCATCTCACCTGAGCCTGTTGCATCAAAGGGTCTTGGCGTAGGTGAAGTGGGCTACTTAATTACAGGTGTAAAAGATGTTCGTCAATCACGAGTTGGCGACACGATTACTTCGTACGCCAATCCAACAAAGCATGCACTTGCCGGCTATAAAGATCCTAAGCCGATGGTTTTCTCTGGCCTGTTTCCACTAGATGGTGCGGATTTTCCTGCCCTTCGCGAGGCCTTAGATAAGTTGCAGTTAAATGATGCCGCCCTAGTTTATGAGCCAGAGAGCTCGGCCGCACTTGGTTTTGGTTTTCGATGTGGCTTCTTAGGTCTGCTGCACATGGAGATTGTGCGCGAGCGGTTAGAGCGCGAACATAATCTGAACTTGATTTCAACTGCGCCTAACGTTGTCTACAACGTAACGATGGATGATGGCAAAGAAGTTCGCGTAACGAATCCATCAGAGTTCCCAGATGGCAAAGTTTCAGTCGTAAAAGAGCCAATCGTTAAATCAACGATCCTTGCTCCATCAGAGTTCATCGGAACAATTATGGAGCTATGCCAAGAGCGCCGCGGAATCTTGCTAGGAATGGATTACATTTCAGAGGACCGAGTAGAGATTCGATACGACCTACCACTTGCCGAAATCGTCTTTGACTTCTTCGATCAACTTAAGTCTCGCACCAAGGGTTACGCCTCCCTTGATTATGAAGAAAAGGGTGATGCCGAAGGCAACTTGGTAAAGGTTGACATCTTGCTGCAAGGTGAAGCCGTAGATGCATTTAGTGCAATTGTTCACCGTGATAAGGCCTATGCCTATGGTGTGATGATGACTGGCAAGCTTCGCCAACTGATTCCGCGTCAACAGTTTGATGTTCCTATTCAAGCTGCAATCGGTTCACGAATCATTGCACGTGAAAGCATCAGTGCGATCCGAAAAGATGTTTTAGCTAAGTGTTATGGCGGAGATATTTCACGTAAACGCAAGCTTCTAGAGAAGCAAAAAGAGGGTAAAAAGCGTATGAAAATGGTGGGTCGAGTTGAGGTTCCTCAGGAGGCTTTCGTGGCCGCTCTTGCAACCGATGCCGACATCGAAAAGGTGAAAGCCGCTCGAAAGCTATAACTATGTCGCTCTCGTTCTATGTGCATATTCCATACTGCATAAAACGCTGTGGGTACTGCGATTTCAATACCTATACGCCATCAGAGCTTCAAGATGGTGCAACGCTAGAAATCGTTAGCAACGACTATATCGATGCGGTATTAAAAGAGCTTGACGCTACGCCTTTGGGAGTTGTACCAACAATCTTTTTTGGGGGAGGAACACCATCTCTGCTTCCAGCCGATGACTTAGGTCGCGTTATTGCATCAATCAAGAAGCGAAATGGTTTAACTGATGACTGTGAAATAACTTTAGAAGCTAACCCCGATTCAGTGACTGCAGAAAAACTTGCTCGATACATAGAGGTTGGTTTCAATCGAATATCTTTTGGAATGCAGTCAGCCAAGCCTCACGTGTTGGCTGTCCTTGACCGTACTCATAACCCTGAGAATGTTAAGAAATCAGTTGATATGGCGCGAGCTGCGGGTTTTAAAAGCATTAGCGTTGATTTGATTTATGGAACTCCAGGAGAGTCGATTGATGATTGGCGCGATACCGTCACTAAAGCACTTGAGCTAGATATCGATCACATCAGTGCGTATGCACTCATTGTTGAGACTGGCACAAAGTTAGCTGCACAAATTAAACGTGGTGATTTAACTATGCCCGATGATGATGTGATGGCCGATATGTATCTTTTAGTAGATCAATTGTGTGAAGCACATGGCTTTACTTGGTATGAATTATCGAACTGGTCAAAACCTCAGCATGAGTGTGCACATAACATTGCATATTGGCGCAATAATCAATGGTGGGGGCTTGGACCCGGCGCTCATTCACATATTGATGGAAAGCGCTTCTGGAATGTGAAACACCCTACGGCCTATAAACAGCGCCTCTTTTCAGGAGAATCTGTAGTTGCAGACAGTGAAACTCTTACACAGATCGATATTGATATTGAGCGGATTATGTTAGGTATAAGGATGCGTGAGGGATTAGAGATATCTACGCTTTCATCGCAACAGATGCAGCTTCTGGCTGGTTATCAAGAAGATGCGCATCTGGAGCTATTAAATGGCCGAGTTGTATTGACCCCTACAGGGCGCCTAATTGCAGATCGAATCGTCCGAGAAATAACTATCTAGTATCCTTGCCGACATCATGTCATCACGCCGCTTAGAAATCCTCCGTGCAATTGTCGACGAATACGTCGCGACGCAGGAGCCCGTGGGCTCAAAATCAATCGCTGACCGACATAGTCTGGGCATTTCACCAGCTACGATTCGCAACGAGATGGCAGTACTAGAAGAAGAAGGCTTAATTACTCAGCCGCACACAAGTGCTGGGCGAATTCCAACGGATCAGGGTTACCGAGTTTTTGTAGACAAGTTAGCAACCGTTAAGCCTCTATCGTCGGCCGAACGACGCGCAATTGAGACTTTCTTAGAGGGCGCATTAGATTTAGATGATGTCGTGATGCGCACCGTGCGTCTGCTAGCTGATGTTACAAAACAGGTAGCAGTAGTCCAATACCCTTCAATGGTTAAGTCGCGTGTTCGACATATTGAATTAGTTTCTCTTGCTCCATCACGTCTTATGATGGTCTTAATTACAGATGCCGGACGTATCGAGCAGCGCGTGATTGAGCTTACTCAAGACGTCTCTGAACAGTTTTTGCATACGCTTCGCACATCTTTAAATAACGCCATGATGGGACATAGACTGCCTGAAGTTGCCGATCGCATTAGTGGAGTTCTAGAAAGTTATAGTGTCCACGAACGACGCGATGTTGCAATAGTTATGTCGGCAGTAATTGAAATGGCCATGGAGCGTCCTGAAGAAAAGATTGTCTTAGCTGGCACTGCAAATTTGGCGCGTTTTCAAGAGGATTTCTCTACGACAATGCACCCAGTTTTAGAGGCCCTAGAAGAACAAGTGGTTCTACTTCGTTTATTAGGTGATACCAATCAGACCGTTAAAGTGCGCATTGGGCATGAACAAAAAGATGCAAATTTGCGAACAACGTCCTTAGTTGCTGTCGGCTATGGAAGTGATGAAAATGCTTTGGGTGCACTTGGAATTATCGGTCCAACACGTATGGATTACGCAGGATCGATGGCCGCTGTCTCTGCAGTAGCTCGCTATGTTGGACGATTTATCAATGAGGGTGCATAAGTGGCAGATCATTACCAAACGCTCGGTGTTTCACGTGATGCTGCAGCCGATGAGATTAAAAAGGCTTATCGAAAATTAGCGCGGGAACTGCACCCAGATGTGAATCCCGACCCTGAAGTACAAGATAAGTTCAAAGAGATTACTGCAGCCTATGAGACCTTAAGTGACCCTAAAAAACGTCAGAACTATGACATGGGTGGAAGTAGTTTCGGCGGCGGAGCTAACTTCGGCGGCGGATTTAGCGACATCATGGATGCATTCTTTGGCGGTGGGGGATCGCGTGGACCACGCCCACGAATGCGTGCAGGACAGGATTCGCTCATTCGCATTCAAGTTGATTTGCATGAAGCCTGCTTTGGCGTAGAGCGCGAAATCAGTGTTGAGAGCGCCGTTGTATGTCCAAAGTGCACGGGTACTGGATGTATTGATGGCGGTGAGCCAACTATGTGTGGTGTTTGTAAGGGTCGCGGAGAGACACAACAAGTTGTGCGCTCAGTTATTGGTCAAGTAATGACATCACGCCCATGTGGACCTTGTTCTGGATATGGAAGTGTTATTCAAAACCCGTGCAGAGAATGTGCCGGTGAGGGACGAGTTCGTTCTCGGCAAAATATCACGGTAAAGATTCCAGCCGGAGTTGAAACTGGAAACAGAATTCAACTATCTGGTCGTGGTGAAGTTGGCCATGGTGGCGGACCTGCAGGTGATTTATATGTAGAGATTGTTGAGTCTGAGCACGACTATTTGATTAGAGATCATGACACTTTGCATATGTCACTCTCACTGTCTATGGCCGCAGCTGCATTGGGAACAACGGTCACCGTTGAATCACTAGATGGCCCCGTAGATGTTCACGTTAAATCTGGAACCCAGAGCGGTACGCCGATTCCAATTAAGGGCAAGGGTATGACGCGTCTGCGCCACGGAGGCCGTGGAGATCTAGTAGTCCATGTTGAAGTTCAAACACCAACAAAATTAAGCCGCGAAGAGGAAGAGTTGATGAAGAAGTTTGGCGATTTACGCGGAGAAAAATCAGGTGAGGCTCACGTGAAGAGCCATGATGGCAGCATTTTTTCGAAGATTAAAGGAGCGTTTACCAAGTAATGCTCACGCTATTTTTCGTTGAAAATCTGCCTACACAAATCGGTTCACTGTATGAATTTGATAATGATGATGCCCACCATGCGGTGCGAGTTTTGCGCATTGCTGCAGGGGAGAGTTTTATGTTGGCCGATGGCAGTGGAGCGTGGAGCCAAGTAAAGGCCTTTGCAGTAAAGAAGAAGTCGATTGAAGTTGAAGTAATCGCAAGTGGATTTCAAGAGGCTTTGCCAACAACCATCACAGTTGTGCAAGCCCTTCCTAAGAGTGATCGCGCTAAAGAGACGATAGAGCTCTTGACCGAGGCAGGCGTAGATCGCATTGTTCCTTGGG
The DNA here is from genome assembly GCA_049314595.1 of Candidatus Planktophila sp. Classification (GTDB taxonomy): domain Bacteria; phylum Actinomycetota; class Actinomycetes; order Nanopelagicales; family Nanopelagicaceae; genus Planktophila. The sequence continues at coordinate 7,073 of JBMOET010000010.1, forward strand.
CGGCATCCCGAAGTATTGGTAAAGCTTCAGATAAGTTTTCAATTACAGCTCGCGAGTCCAGCAAGCAGTCTCGGCGTTTGCGAATCCCTGAAGTCACCGATATCGCAACCACATCGCAGATCTGTGAAGCCATTGCACTGAGTGATCTTGCAATTGTTTTTCATGAGAGCACAGATGTAAAACTCAGCGATTGTGTCTCATCGCATAACGTTGCACACTTGCTGATTATTATTGGACCAGAGGGCGGAATTACTCCAACCGAGATTGAAGAGTTCAAAGCCGCTGGAGCTAAAGTCGCTTTAATGGGAAGACCAATTCTGCGCTCGGCACACGCTGGAATCGCCGCGGTCGCAGCGGTTTCTGCCTTGCTCAAGGTATGGTGATTGCGTGAGCCAAGATCCCAACTGCCTGTTTTGTAAAATAGTTGATGGGGATATTCCGGCAGATATTGTTGTTAGAAACGACAATGTTGTGGCCTTCAACGATATAAATCCCCAAGCCCCAACACATGTTCTGATTGTGCCAACGGTTCACTGTGAAAATGCCGCTGAACTTGCATCAATATCTCCAGCCGTTCTATCTGAGCTCTTTAGTGTTGCCAATGAGATTGCCGCCTCACGTGGCCTCAGCGGCTACAGAACCATCTTTAATACTGGGGAAGAGGCCGGCCAGAGCGTTTTTCATGCTCATCTGCACCTCATTGGCGGCCGTGCACTGGCTTGGCCACCCGGTTAAAGATAGATTTATCCTCAATGGAGCGCACACTGATTACGGTACCTATTGCAATACCCATGGTTGCACTCATTGGTCCACACGATGGCAACTTACGTGCCGTTGAAGCGGCATTCCCATCGGTCAATATCACCGTTCGCGGAAATGAAATTACTCTCCGAGGCCCACATGTTGACTGTCAAAACCTTGAAAATCTTTTTGCCGAGTTAATGGTTGTGATTCGTTCTGGAAATACTCTTACTGTCGACGCTGTTAATCGCTCTATAGCAATGTTAGATACCACGCCAATCGATCATCCAGCTGAGGTTTTATCGCTCAATATTGTCAGCAATCGCGGACGAACGATTCGCCCAAAAACTGCAAATCAAAAAAGATATGTTGATGCAATTGAGGATCACACAATAACTTTTGGAATCGGTCCAGCGGGTACAGGAAAGACTTATTTGGCAATGGCTAAGGCCGTTGCAGCTTTACAGAGCAAACAAGTTAATCGAATTATTTTGACTCGACCAGCAGTAGAGGCCGGAGAGCATCTTGGCTTCTTACCTGGCACTTTGAGTGAAAAGATCGATCCATATTTGCGTCCATTATTTGATGCACTCCACGACATGATCGATATCGATACGGTACCGCGTTTAATGCAGTCAGGAGTTATTGAAGTTGCACCGCTTGCTTACATGCGTGGGCGCACTTTAAATGATGCCTTCATTATTCTCGATGAGGCTCAAAATACGACTCCTGAGCAGATGAAGATGTTCTTAACCCGTCTTGGTTTTGGTTCAAAGATGGTCGTAACGGGAGATGTGACTCAGATTGATCTTCCCAATGGCCAGCATTCAGGCCTACGTGTTGTGCGCGATATTTTGAAAGACATCGATGACATTGCTTTCTTAGAGCTTACCGCTGAAGATGTAGTCCGCCACCGTTTGATCGGTGACATCGTGAGGGCCTATGACAGCTTTGATGAACATCGCCAATCCTTGCGTCCGATTCGGCAATAAATGACTATTGACGTTACAAACACTTCAGGGCAGTTAGTTCCAAGCACAGAGATAACTTCTCTTATGGAGTTTGCTATGAAGGCGTTGAAGTTAAGTCCTGAATGTGATCTATCGATTGGTTTCATTGAAGATGAAGCGATGACTGAACTTCATATTAAGTGGATGGATGAGCCTGGCAGTACAGATGTGCTTTCATTTCCTATGGATATGCCAGAGTTTGAGGGCGATATCGTTACGTTGGGCGACATCGTTATTAGTCCCACTTTTGCTGCAGCTCAAGCAATTACGGCCGGACATTCACCTGAGCATGAGATTTATATATTAGCTACGCATGGATTACTTCACATTATTGGCTATGACCACGCCGAACCAGAAGAAGAGCGGATTATGTTTGCCCTGCAAGAAGAGATAGTAGGAAACTGGAAGAAAACACTATGAGTCCGATAGCAATTGCCAGCATCATCGCACTTTTAGCCTTTGCTGGATTTCTAGCAGCAAGTGAATCGGCCTTGACCTCAATCTCACGCATTGTGGTTGAAGAACTTGAGGGCAAGCGCGGGGGAGCCTTACTTCGTAAATACAGCGCTCAGCCTGCGCGATACTTAAATGTTATTTTACTAGTTCGCAAGCTCTGCGAATTCACGGCGACAGTCCTGCTTGCCTCTATTCTGCTTCGTAACTATTCATCGGCACAAGCGATGGCTTTAACTGTTGCGATTATGGTTGTACTTTCTTACGTTGTCGTTGGCGTAGGCCCTCGAACTTTAGGAAAGCAACAACCACACAAATATGCCCGCTATGGAATCATCGTGGCTTATGGTTTAGCTTTTCTTTTGGGTCCCGTGACAAAGCTGCTGATTACAGTGGGCAATGCAATTACCCCAGGCAAGGGCTTTAGATCTGGCCCATTTACTTCGGAAGCAGAACTACGTGACTTAGTAGACCAGGCTCACGAACGTGGGTTAGTAGAGTCAGATGAGCACGAGATGATTCACTCAGTTTTTGAACTTGGCGATACTTTGGTGCGCGAACTCATGGTGCCGCGCACAGATATGGTGTGGATTGAAAAAGATAAGTCGCTTCGTCAAGGTCTTTCACTTGCACTGAGATCTGGTTTTTCTAGAATTCCCGTTGTTGGTACCGGTCCCGACAACATCATAGGAATTGTTTATGTGAAGGATTTAGCTAAGCGCGCCCTTGATCACCATGAGGCAGAGCAGAGTGAAAATATCGAACAGCATATGCGTCCTGCAAACTTTGTTCCAGAGATTAAAATGGCCGATGAGTTGCTAAAAGAGATGCAGCGCGATCAAATTCACTTGGCGGTAGTCGTTGACGAGTACGGTGGAACCGCAGGAATTATCACCATTGAAGATATTATTGAAGAGATTGTTGGAGAAATCGAGGATGAGTTCGATGATGGCGAAGATGACTTCACGTGGTTATCGGCCGATAAAGCCCGAGCCAATGCAACATTGCATATCGAAGATTTAGCCGATGCGTTAAAGATTGAAATCAATGAATCCGATTTTGCGGATGTTGACACAATAGGTGGGCTGATGGCTCAAAAGTTAGGCCGTGTACCGATCGCTGGCAGCACAATCTCATTAAATGGTTGGTCAGTAACATCTGAGCGCCCTTTAGGCCGCCGCCGCAGAATAAGTAGCGTATTGATTGAGCGCTTAGAGAAAGAGATTGAAGACCACGAGTAAGCGATAGAATCGCCCAATGCGCATAGTCAGATTCTCTCCAGGTCCCGATTCAGGTTTAGGAACAGATCCCCTCTTTGGCGTTTTAGAGGATGATTCAACGATTTCGATCATCACTGGGGATCCAATCTATTCCGGCATCACTAAAACCGCCGCTTCGATTGAATTGAGCAAGGTCCGCTTACTTGCACCAGTAATTCCCCGCTCTAAAGTTGTCTGTATCGGTAAGAACTACGCCGATCACGCAGCTGAAATGGGTGGAGTCGTGCCTGACGAGCCCATCATCTTTCTTAAACCCAACACCTCAGTGATTGGCCCGGGCGACACAATCGTTTGGCCCGATATGTCGGAGCGCGTTGATCATGAATCCGAATTAGCGATTGTGATTGGGCGCCTATGTAAAGACGTTCCAATCGAACGGGTAAATGATGTGATCTTTGGTTACACAATCGCTAACGATGTAACTGCGCGAGATTTGCAGAAAAAGGATGGTCAATGGACACGCGGAAAGGGCTTCGATACGTTCTGCCCAATTGGCCCTTGGATTGATACTGACTTTATCCCTGGCACACAAAAGATTACGGCCACGGTAAATGGCGAGCTCAAGCAGTCTGCCCAGCTAAGCGACATGATGTTTAAAGTTCCAGAGATTATTAATTTTGTTTCCCGCGTCATGACCTTATTGCCAGGCGATGTTATCTTGACTGGTACACCTGCGGGTATTGGGCCAATGATCGCTGGCGGTACGGCAACAATGGCCATTGAAGGCCTAGGCGAATTAACGAATAAAGTGAGTAGAAATTGAGTAGAAAAGTAAAAGTTCGATTTGCGCCATCTCCCACTGGGGATCTGCATGTCGGCAATATTCGAACCGCCCTTTTTGATTGGGCATATGCCCGCCACACAGGGGGAACGTTTCTATTTAGAATTGAAGATACCGATACAACGCGCGTAACCGATGAATACATTAACGCTGCGATAGATACGTTGAAGTGGTTGGGTCTTGATTGGGATGAGGGCCCAGAAGTCGGTGGGGAAAATGGTCCTTATTTACAATCTAAGCGACTAGATATTTACACACATTGGGCGGCAAAGTTCATTGAACAAAAGGATGCTTACTTCTGTTACTGCTCACCCGAAGAGCTTGAAGCAGTGCGCGAAGCTCAGCGCGCAGCCAACGTTGCGCCAGGCTATAACCGACACTGTCGCGATTTAACGCCAGAGCAGGTTGCGGCATATAAGGCAGAAGGCCGTGCCGGCGTAGTGCGTATGCGTATGCCCGATGGCGGAACAACATTTAACGACTTGATTCGCGGAGAGATGGCCTTTGATCATAAGTTTGTACCCGACTTTGTTTTAGCACGCGCCGATGGATCACCGCTCTATACCCTGGCCGTTGCCGTTGATGATATTTTAATGAAGGTAACGCACATTTTGCGCGGAGAAGATTTACTCTCATCTACTCCACGTCAGATTCGCGTGTATCAAGCTATGGGAGTAGCACCAGAGGACTATCCAGTTTTTGCTCACCTTCCATTTGTAATGGGTGCAGACAATGCAAAACTATCAAAACGCAACGGTGAAGTTTCTATCGCTTGGTATCGCGACAAGGGATTTCTTCCAGAAGCAATTTGTAACTATTTAGCATTGCTAGGTTGGTCGCCAGGAGACGATCGCGAGAATGTAACGATGAAAGAGTTATGCGAGCTTTTCACTGTTGAAAAGGTAAATAGTTCACCTGCCCGCTTTGATATGAAGAAGCTTGAAGCTATTAACGGCGACAAGATTCGTGCCCTTACTATTGACGAGTTTCTTTCATGGGTTCTGCCATTTCTTACTAAGGCTGGTGTAATTACAGGATCTGCAGAAGAGATTGCATTGGTCAAACGGGCGTTGCCAATAATTCAAGAACGAATAGTTATGTTTAGCGAAGTTCCAGCTATGTTGAAATTCCTTTTTGTTAAGGATTTTGTGATCGAAACTGACAGCCTTGCTAAGGTCACAGATGACGCCGCAAAGGCTGTACTAAAACGATCGCTAAAAGAGCTAGAGCCAATTAGCGATTGGACACATGCCACCATCGAATCTGCGCTGCGCTCATCACTCATCGAAGATATGGGTTTAAAGCCCCGCATTGCATTCGGCGCAGTCCGTATTGCAGCCACAGGTAGCACGATTTCACCGCCACTCTTTGAATCGATGGAGTTACTGGGCAAAGAGGCCTCATTAGCCCGAATCTCGGCGGCGTTAGCACTGTGATTGCGCTGGTATTCTTTGCCACTGCAGTACAAGTATAAAAACTTGGGGTATGGGGTAATTGGCAGCCCTGCTGATTCTGGTTCAGTAAGTCTAGGTTCGAGTCCTGGTACCCCAGCGAACTACAACTAAATATGTTTTGTCCTAGTAATACAAAGATTTAAGGCACGGCCCCGTCGTCTAGCGGCCTAGGACTCTGGCTTCTCAAGTCAGCTACGAGGGTTCGAATCCCTTCGGGGCTACGTATGGTTTCTTTACTGAAGGTCCTTCCGGCTTTCATGGCAACTGCCTTTTTATTGGCGATGGTTCCTGGTCAAACCGCTGCCATGATGTTGCGCCAAGCAATTGTTGGTGGAACTAAAGTCGCATTTACTACATTGCTTGGAACTAGCAGCGCATTGATTGTCTGGGGCGCTGCATCGTCCGTTGGTCTTTCGCAGATTTTTGCACGTTCTCACGCGGCTTACACGGCACTTAAATATGCCGGTGTTGCATTTCTAACAATTCTAGCTTTGCAAACTTTATGGTCGTTGCGAAAAGAGTATGGCAGGTTTGATTACGATGGAACAGCAAAGACTGGTCTTGGGCCTGCTTTTCGCTTGGGTTTAATAACTAACTTAACAAATGTAAAAGCTGCAGTATTTGCTGTCGCCTTTGTTCCGCAATTCGTTCCAACAGATTTCAATTTGGGGTGGGGAATATTTCTTCTCTCCATCGTTTGGGCGCTTACATCGGCTTCGTGGTATTCACTACTCATTAGTGCTATCGGGAGGGCCACCACTACTTTGGCCAAGCCAAAGGTGCGTCGACTGCTCACTGCTTTTTCTTCTCTCGGCATTCTTTTTTTGGCAGCGACTCTGTTGCTTACCTCACCACGGTAGTTCGACTGTGATGGCATAGACTTTCAGCATGCGAGTTATTAACTCTGAACAACTCAAGTCGATACTTGCCAATCTTCCGAGTAATCCTCGAGTTATCGCTTCAGGCAATTTCTCTGCCCCGCGTACTCTGTTAAAGATTGCAGATGAGGTAATTCCTGAGTTCAGGTTGCATATGCTCAATGCCCATGGTGATATTCCAGATCGTGAAGGCATCACATATGAAACTGCATTCGTTGGTCCTGCGATGCGCAATCATCCGCGCCTTGAATATATTCCTTCAAGACTTTCGCTTCTGCCAGTATTAATCCGCAACTTTTACCGTCCTGACGTAGTGTTTTTACATACTTCACAGCAGCGCTTTGACACCGTAAGTCTTGGAACAGAAGTGAATATTCTGCCTCGCTCGATTGAAACTGCCAGAGCTCATGGTGGGCTTGTCATCGCGCAGTCCAACAAACAGATGCCTTACACCTATGGTGATGCTCAGATTTATGACAGCGAGATCGATTATCTAGTTGAAGTTGATGAACCATTGCAGGAAAAACCGGCGACGCCAGTCACCGATATTCAAGCCCAAATCGGCAGCCGAATCGCCAGTTTGATCGAAGATAATTCAACGCTGCAGCTAGGCATTGGGGGAGTACCTGATGCCGTACTAATGGCACTTAAAGATCGCAAAGGCCTGCGTATTTGGACAGAGATGTTTTCCGATGGCGTTCTTGAACTAAGTAGAGCCGGAACTTTAGATGATGAAATATTAATAACAGCCTCATTCATTTTCGGCACTAATGAGTTATACCAATGGCTAGATCTGAATAAGAAAGTGCGAATGCTTCGAACTGAGCGGACTAACGATCCTTCACAAATTGCCCGCCAGGCAAAAATGACGTCAATCAATAGTGCATTAGAAGTTGATCTATTTGATCAAGCTAACGCCAGTCATGTTCGCGGCCGGATTTATAGCGGTTTTGGTGGCTCAACTGATTTTATTGTTGGCGCCTTACACAGTCGTGGTGGCCAATCATTCGTAGCGTTACCTTCGTGGCATCCAAAAGCAAATGTCTCAACAATTGTGCCCCGCCTGCAAAGCAATATCACGCACTTTCAGCACTCTTATGTCGTAACCGAGCAAGGTGTTGCAGCCTGCTTTGGTCACTCACAAAATGATCAGGCAATTAATATTATTCACAATGCAGCCCACCCCGATGTGCGCGAAGAGTTAGTAGCAAAAGCTGGTGAATTTGGCCTTATCTAGCCTGCTAACTCAAGGGGCCAGGCATCACGAGGCGAGGAGCTAAGGGGTAAATTCTTTCCATCCTTAGTTTTAAGTGAGATAAAAGTCAGTACTTCTTTGCCATCTAAGTTTTTCATTCTGCGTAGTTCAACCTCGACATCGGCATAGAAAATCTTGCCTTCTGCACAGTTTGGCGAACAGTCGTTGATTTGGTATTTACCTATTCCATTTGCACCCTGGGCACTCCAAGACTCCCACTCGATTGCGCCAATAGCCACGCCCCCATCAGCACAGAATTTAAGTATCGCAGTCGGCTTGTAGTCGATAATCCCGCAGTTAGTTACATAGACCTGAGTTGTGATGGCACGGTTAACAAATGTATAGCCACCAAAGCCAACGCCTAGAATCGTGGCCAATGCAAGTATCCAACCCCTTGAATGGCGCATCTGCCTAAATTGCATGTGCCCACCTTAATAACGGTGGCAAATCATTGAGCATGTTTTCACCAATCCATGTGGCGCCATCCAAATTATCACCAAGTGCCTCTACGAACTTAGCGCTAGGTAGGGTTTCGGCTATACGACTTTGGATCGCTAAGACATAGTTTCGATTACTAGATGGACCACCTTGAATTGCAATCTGAGGTGATTGAATTAATGAGCCTTTAGCTCCTACCCAGGTCGCAACAACAGTATCTGCAAGCAGTTGCGCGCCGTCATCTCTAATCTTTATCGCCGATGGAATCTTTGCATCGGCAGCATCTAATAAAAGCTTTGCGGATGTAATTGCAAGAGTTGCGGCATCTGCAGCATTCTTAATCTCAAGTTCATCATAAGCGGCCACTTGTTTTTGGAATACCTCTAGTAAGCCATCATCGACTCCACGACCTTGACGAAAAGCCAAGGCCCGGGTTATCGCCAATTTACCGAGCCAAAACCCTCCACCTTCATCGCCAAAGGTGCTTCCTAATCCATCTCTATGTGCAAAGACTCCATCGTTTCCACCCACCGAAACAACTCCACCACCAATAGTTAGGACCACGCCATTGACTCCTTGAAGTGCGCCAAAATAGCCAGCTAAGCCATCATCGATGAGCACAACTTTCTTAGCAGAAAAAAACTCCATACACAGAGCTAAGTAATCTCCTGGTTCTGGCACGACTCCATTAAAACCAGTACACGATAGTGCGACCGTATCAGCCGATAATTTCTCGATTGATTCAAAGACGGTGCGCAGGGCAGTAAGTGGATCTTCACCTGATAATTTGCCACGGGGTGATGTGATGTTGTGATTACCCATGCGAATACGGGTCCCTGATTGACCTAAGTCGACGCTAAGAACCATAGGGTGAAGAATAGTTGAAAGGCATGTGGGAAGATAGGCACATGAAGCAATTAGGTGCAGTTATGTCTTCGGAAATCGCCGAAACTCCAACGGTTTTCTCCAATATTTTGGGCGATTTATCGGCCTTTGATAGCGTGAAAAGTGTCTTAACTGATGAAAAGATTCAATCGGTCCTTATTTTGGCACGCGGCACATCTGATAATGCCGCACATTACTTAAAATATTTAATTGAAACCCAGATCGGGTTACCTGTCGGACTCACATCTCCTTCATCTGTAACGGTCTATAACGCCCAGCTTAAGTACTCGAACACCCTTGTGATTGCAATTAGTCAGAGCGGTCAATCTCCAGATTTGGTTCACTTTGCAACTGCTGCGCGCCAAGCGAGTGCTTACTTAATCGCGATGACTAATGATGCAAATTCTCCTTTAGCAAAGATCGCACACCATCACTTTCCATTACTTGCAGGACCTGAGCTGGCAGTAGCGGCTACAAAGTCGTATAACGCACAACTCTTGATTTCCTATCTCTTGGTCTGCATGTGGTCAGGCAAGAAAGTCAATGCCGTCCAAATAATTAGTGAGGCAGCTCGAATTGCAGCAATGCCAGATTTGGTTTCTCTGGCAGTTGCTCATACACGCCGTGACAATGAGATCGTCTTATTGGGTCGTGGTTTTGCTTATCCCAATGCACGCGAGGCGGCACTTAAGATTCAAGAGACATGCAAAGTATCAGTACAGGGTTTGTCCACCGCTGATTATCTGCATGGACCTATCTCTGCGCTGACGGATGAAACTCAAGTATTTATCGTCGCCCCTAAGCATTTACCGGCAGATTCAATCCTTGAGGCAACTACTAAGATTCGAAAGACTGCAAAGCGTATTTTTTGGATAGGAAATGGTGGAACTCCTGCGGGAGATGACATTGTTATAGCTGGTTCTAACTGTGACGATGAGATCACTTCAACCCTTGTCGATGCCATTGTCTTGCAGCGATTTGCCTTGGAGTTTGCCGTGGCATCAGGTTTTGATCCAGATGCACCCGAAGGTTTATCTAAAGTAACTCTTACGCATTAATAGCTAGCCAATAAGTTCGCGGTTGCGCTTTATTTCGCGATCATGCTTGCAAGGTCGATCTAGGTGTGAGTCATAGCAGGCATCGCACAGTAGAACCAATTGATGACACTCGGCCTTTTGGCAGTTTCTAAACTCTTTTGTAGGAGCATTGCAGTGTGCACATTCACCAATTAACTTGGTGTGATCGCTGAAATCTATCGTTAGGCGATCATCGAATGTATAGAGCGAGCCCTCCCACAGGCCATCATCACCAAAAGTATTTCCATAGCGCACGATGCCACCTTTGACTTGGTACACCTCTTTGAAGCCACGGTTTTTCATGACGACTGAGAGGATTTCACAGCGGATTCCACCGGTGCAGTAAGTGACAACTGGCTTATCTTTCATGTGATCGTACTTGCCGCTTTCAATCTCTTTAACAAAATCATGCGACGTAGTTACATCAGGTACTACGGCGTTCTTAAACTTACCAATCTTGGCCTCAAATGCATTTCTTCCATCAAAGAAAAAGACATCATCGCCTCGTTCTTCAACCAGTTTATTAACTTCCTCCGGTCGCAAGTGAACTCCGCCACCGATCACGCCATTGACGTCGACTTGGATCTCGCCGGGGTTACCAAATGCAACTAGTTCAGATCTCACTTTAATCTTTAACTTTGGAAAATCATTTCCGGTGCCCTCAGACCATTTAAAATCAATCTTCTTAAACCCTGGATATTGGCGAGTGTTTTTAATGTACTTCTTCACATCATCCATATGTCCGCCGAGCGTTCCATTAATGCCATGGGGTGAGATAAGAATGCGACCTTTAATGTTGAGGGATTCACATAATGTCTTTTGCCATAATTTAACGGCCTCTGGATCTGAAATCGGCGCAAAGCCGTAGTAAAGAATTACTTTATTGAAGTTCATCTTTGCTAAGCCCTTTCTGCTAGTAATAACGGAGTTAAGTCATGTGCTTGCATATCTGTTGTCCATGCTGGATTTGGTCGACCAAATCCTTGTGCAATAACAAATGAAGCACGCTCTTGTGGGGTATCTCCGCCATGCCCACCTTCATCGATGTGGCCATGATCGGTAGTAATAACTACTAACCACGGTTCATCAGTTGAGGCTCGAGCTTGCACCGCCGCAAGCAGATTCTGCACGTAAGCATCGATTCTGGCAATTGCGCCTTTGTATTCATCACCAATTGCGCCACACGCATGGCCTGCTTCATCGGCCCCACAAAAGTATATGAACGAGACATCAGGCGCATGGTTCTTCACTGCATAGAGAGCGGCTGCTGCGATTTCGGCATCTACAACGGTGTAACCATATGTTTCACCATCTCGAACCAATACGCGGTGACGTAATCCCTTTGCTTGTTCACGACGCTCATGTATCACTGGGCCATGCCCTGCAGGATCTACAAGTGGTGGCCACCCGGCTGCAGCAAATGTTGTAGTGCTTTGGTCCTGATAAAAAGCACGACTTAATAAATCAGGATTATGCAATAACTGATGACCAGTAAAGGAGTTATCACCCACACCATGGCGATCAATTGTTGTTCCGGTAAGAATTGTTGACCAACTTGGTCCAGACCATGTTGGGGGATCGATAGTGATAGTCGTGAAGAAACCTTCGGCCTTAGCCTTTACGAGAGTGGGGGAGACTTCTAACGCGGTATGAAGATTTAGTCCGTCGATACCAATCAGAAGTATTTTGCTCTTCATTTAAGCAATCGCACCAGCAATGGCTGCCGTGTGCGCAGGTGAAGATCCACAGCATGAGCCAACAATATTGACCCCCATCGCCTTCATAGCGGCTGCATACTTTGCCATCTCTGCAGGAGTTCCATCATAAATAAATTCATCACCTTGAAGTTTTGGTAGCCCAGCATTTGATTGGGTAATAATGTAAATACCTTCTGGTCGAGCATTAACCATTTCTTGTGCGATCACAGCCATTTCATCGGTTCCTCGACCGCAGTTAGCGCCGATAATTCGAACTCCTAGTTGCGCCAAGTGCGTAACTGCCATACCTGGCTTAACGCCCATCATTGTGCGCAAGTTAGTATCAAAACTCATCGTTGCAATAATTGGTAGACCTGGTGCAACTTCTTGTGCGGCTTTAACGGCAGCTTCGACTTCACCTAGATCCGACATAGTTTCTATTAATATCGCATCAACTCCACCGGCAACCAGGCCCTTAATCTGCTCAGCAAATAAAGCTTGACCACTTTCTAGTGTCATAGTTCCCATTGGCTCCATCAAATCACCAGATGGGCCGATATCTCCCATAACAAAACAGCCAGGGTGGCGATCTGCAACGCGCCTAGCAATTTCGGCACCAGCTTTATTGAGTTCAAAAATTCGATCTTCCAAGCCATGCATCGCTAGGCGGCCATGGGTTCCACCGAAAGTATTTGTTGTAATAAAGCGAGCGCCTGCAGCGGCATAGGCCTCCAGCACTGCCTCAATCTCTTCTGGTTTTTCAACGTTCCACAACTCAGGAGCACCGCCATCGGTTAAGCCGCGATCTTGCAACATTGTGCCCATCGCGCCATCAGATGCAAGAGTTGCTTTATCAAGGGCTTCATAGATCGCAGACATTATTTCTCTCCTAAGGTTTTAATAAGCTCTTCTAATTTTTCTTCACTGAGTTCAGTTTCTAGCTCTGTTGCAATTCGTGCTGCAAGTAAGTCGGCAGACTCACTTGCCTGTACCCACGGATCTCTATTCCAGCCGGCCGTATATGCATCCGCGTCGATCTCACCCATGCGCATGGCAGCCTCATCGATAGCCTCTTGAAAACGCGAAGCAAGCATGACTTTGATAGTTGTTTCAGACTCACGAGCGATTACCATAGAAGGGATTTCGCGCCAACGCATGATCTGGTATTCGCTCATGTGGTAATTCTATAGGGCGAAATCACAGCCCTTGAGCCTTAAGCGAAGTGGCCTTATCCCATGATTAATCTGCACTCAGTTGATATCTGGCAACAACTAACAGTAATCATCGATGCCATGATTGCTGCGGTTTTGGGCTCTCTCATTGGTTGGGAGCGAGACCGAGCGGGTAAATCTGCCGGCCCGCGCACCATGGCACTTGTTTGCTCGGCATCAGCGGCTATTGTCGCAATTGGCGCCGTGTTGGATGCTGCGTCAGATTATGGAGATCCAACTCGTGCACTTCATGCGATCATCACAGGCATCGGATTTCTAGGAGCGGGCTTAATCTTCACCGATAAACACTCAACTGGAATCCAAGGTGTAACTACAGCAGCAACTGTGTTTGCAACTGCCGCAGTTGGGGTTGCTGTGGGCTTAGGTTTTCAAGTTGTGGGGGCGGGATTAACCGTTGTAATTCTCATTATTTTGCGCTCCACACATATTCTTGAGAAACCAATTAATCGAGGCTCTTAACGTTTCTTGATTTTTAGAACAACGTTTCTATCCTCAGGACGCCCACTCAACCACATAACATCGTGGGTAGCCCCAAGCTCTGCTCGCTTTTGCCAAACATTGGCACTGACCGCGCGTGATAATGCCGCAATATCAACTGGATCTGTCGCATCTTTATAGTTGGTGCCACCGGCGTGATCAATAACGCTTAACCCACAATAAATATCGCCAGCTGAATCTCTTACGATTTCAATTGTTCGAGATTGCTGCGGCCAATCAGCATGTGATGCGGTTTCAATCTGCCAGAAACCTTGGACTTCTTCTTTCGAGCCAATCCAATTGATGTGATGGCGATGCTCATGACCTGCAAACCAGGCAATCACTTGAGGATATTTCAGAAGCATCTCTTGAATCTCTTCAACGCAGATACGCCGTCCTATTGGCCCATAACTATTAAACATTTTGCTCAATGGATGATGTGATGCCAAAACGACCGGTCTATCTGCATCAGCAACTTCATTTTCTAGCCATTCAAACTGCTCGGTATCCAGGGAACCTTGCCAGCCACCGAATTGATTAACGCTATCAATAACTATTAGTTTCACGGCGCCAACGTTTGTGGAGTAGTACATGTGTTTCTTGTCTACGTGTGATTGGTTGAACCCATGTCCTGTAGGAAGTCCGGGGGATGCTAAATGCATCTGGGCATATTCACCACGCTCTACAGCACGTCGTTCAATATCTGCGCTGACTTCTACGTATGGTGCATCAAATGCTTCTGGGTAGCCTGCGGGACCTATTTCTTGGAAACTGGATAGCACATCTGCAAGGGATACATTTGATGGCAAACCGGTATATCTTTTTCCAGCGATCATTGCACCATTTATTGTTGGCTCAGGTGCAACTGTTCCTTGTAACAGCGCATCGTGATTTCCGTGTACGGCATACCAAGGAAAGTTAAGTCCAGTAGCTTTAAATGCGGTTCGACAAGAGTCTAGAAGATTTGGAACTATCGGGAATCCATACTTGGCCCGCGCATCGTCATCTTCTTGTCCTGCAGGAGTTCCATGTGGGTGCCAATAGCGAGTGTCGTAATGTTCGGCGCCATCATCAATAACACCTTCGTAGCGCGTCACATCACCTGAATCAGGTCGAAACTCCTGCCCATCTAGAAGTGCTAAATACCAGTTAACTTCATTGATCTGAGCGTTATCAGTTGTGTCTCCAGTAATAATTGCGCCATCTATTGCATGACCCGAAAGTGGTCCGACGGTAATTTTATTTAATGCTTGCACCATAGCTTCAACTACATGAGGTGAGAGCATTGAATGAGGACGGTATGTGCCGATTGTTCCAACTTTTTCTCGAATGGGGCTATCAGGATCTGCCCAGCGATCTAAGTACTCAGGTCGCGTAGGGGATTGGGCATCACATACGTGCAGATCGGATAAGTGATGCATCAGCAGTAGAGGCGTACTTGTAGCTGGAAAGGCGTGCCCTATGTGCACTTCATCTGGGCCTTCAATAATCTCGCGCCAACCTAGCGCATTAGCTTGACCACGCATGTATGCCATAGTCGGTATCCTAGCGAAATGGAATTAAAAAGCACGAGCATGATCGTGTTAACTGGCGGTACTAGTACTCGATTTGGCAGCGATAAAGCCGCTGCTGTAATAGATGGGCAATCGCTCATCTCTCGTATTTTATGCGCTATTCCCGATGAGATTGAAGTAATTATCGTTGGCCCGGATCCAAAGTTTGCTGGGCGCAGCTATCGTTGTGTTCAAGAAGTGCCACCAGGTGGTGGACCTGTTGCAGGTTTTGCTGCCGCCCTAGAAATATGTACATCTGAAATCGTTGCTCTACTTGCTACCGACATGCCGTTTGCAGTCACAAAAGTTATCAATCTTATTAACGCCATGAAATCTCATGATGATGCAGTGCTGTATGTCGATCACAATGGCTTCAAACAACCACTTGCTGCGATCTATCGCGTTGAAGCAGTCGAGAAGGCGTTGTTATTACTAGGCAGCGTTGCAGGCAAGTCGATGCGGGAGCTTATTTCGCACCTAGCTATCGCAGAAGTAGAGATGAGCAAGGAGATCTCGGATTCATTGCGAGACATTGACACCCCTGCCGATCTTGATATTGCCATCGCTTTTGCCGCCACATTAAAGGATAATCCTGACTTATGAGCGCACTAGTTGAAGGCAGTTGGGATGATGCTCGTTCAATAGCAGCAGCAGCATTTAAAGCTCTGCCCTTTGAAATCATTGAGCTAACTAAGAGCCTTGGTCGCACGCTTGCAGTTGATGCAAGCGCATTGTGTGATTTACCAACGTATGCAACGTCTGCCATGGATGGCTATGCGGTCTGTGGGCAAGGCCCTTGGACAATTATTGGCGAAGTAAAAGCTGGACTGCCGATGAAAGATAGCCTGCATGCAGGCACTGCAGTAGGAATTGCTACTGGCGCAGTAATTCCAGTTAATACATTTGGCGTTATTCGTTGGGAGTCAGCCCGCGTTAACGAGCAGATTCTTGAAGGTGAAGTAGTTGCAGATCAAGATATTCGCCCAGCAGCTCATGAGTGCACGACGGGAGAAATTCTCGTACACGCCGGGACGGTTCTGACTCCGGCAATGATTGGCTTACTTGCAGCTGCTGGCTTAGACACTGTGCAAGTTGTTAGGAAGCCGAAAGTTGCGCTTGTTTTACTAGGTGATGAAATTCAATTGACCGGAATACCCAGTGAAGGTTTAGTACGTGATGCACTTGGTCCACAACTTCCAGGTTGGTTAGAAAAACTTGGGTGTGAAATTGTCAGCACTCACTACATTTCTGATGAACTTGAACTTGTAGTTCAAGCCCTCACAAAAGCATGCGCAAGTGCCGACATAATCATTACAACAGGTGGTACAGCACAAGGTCCGCGTGATTACTTGCACAATGCATTAGCTGCCATTAGTGCCGAGATTTTGGTCGATACAGTGGCAGTGCGCCCGGGCCATCCCATGTTATTGGCCGACGTTGGCGGGCATGCTCTTTTTGGTTTACCTGGTAACCCACAATCGGCGATCGTTGCCCTTATATCGCTGGGTCAACCAGTAATTGATTCCATGCTTGGAAAAGCTACGCAGCAGCTTCAGCATGTGACAACGCATGATGAATTAACTGCGCCTGCAGAGTTCACACGCTTAATTATTGGCAATGTGCGTGACGGCGAATTTCACGTTGCCCCCTATCTAGGTTCGGCGATGTTGCGCGGTTTAGCTCAATCCACTGGCTTTGCTGTTGTCACAACAAGGCTTACGAGCCCTGGCCAAAGCGTTCGTTGGCTATCGCTGCCGTAGCCAATTAGAATCCACGGCATGAGTGATGGACTAACGCATCTAAACAATCAAGGTCAGGCCAATATGGTCGATGTCACCGGCCGTGATGTCAGCGTTCGCACTGCACATACGTCAGCCAGAGTTAATTTATCGGCGCATGTAGTTGCTTTGTTGCGAGATGGAAGCACTCCAAAAGGTGATGTCTTATCAACTGCGCGAATCGCAGGAATCATGGCTGCAAAGAAAACGAGCGATTTAATTCCGCTATGCCATCCGATTGCAATAAATAAGATCTCAATTGACTTACAGATTACGGATTCTGGTGTTGCCATAAGCGCAGAAGTAATCACTTCAGATCGAACCGGCGTAGAGATGGAAGCACTCACCGCAGTCAGTGTTGCTGGCTTAACTATTATCGATATGGTTAAAGCACTTGATCCGCATGCTGCAATCACCGATATTCGGGTTGATTCAAAATCTGGCGGGAAGAATGGCGATTGGAAGCGCGCGTGAATCAGCGCAGCGCAGTTGTCATCACGGCGAGCAACCGAGCCTCTCAAGGTGTTTATTCGGATCTGAGCGGAACGAGCTTACGCAGTGGGCTGGTAGCTCTTGGTTATGTGACATCGCAACCAGTAATTGTTGCCGATGATATCGATGCCATTAGTCAAGAGATCGTTAAAGCCCTTGCACAAAAGGTGCGCTTAATCGTGACGACTGGTGGAACCGGAGTATCACCAACAGATGTAACACCAGAGGCAACAGCGCCATTTATTGAAAAATTGATACCAGGTTTTTCTGAAGCACTTCGTGCATATTCGCGAGATAAGGTGCCAACCAGTGATTTAACGCGCGGCCTTGTTGGAACGTGCGCGAATACCCTGATAGTTAACCTTCCAGGTTCACATGGCGCAGTTAAAGATGGTCTAGTCATTATTGAACGGTTAGCTGGACATATTCTGGATCAATTAGATGGACTGGATCACTGATGGCACAGGTAGTCAGTGCAGTTGTTACCCCTGAAATTATTGATATTTCAGATTTAGCCTCCGTAGTGAGTGATGACAGTTGTGGCGCAGTTGTGGTTTTTACCGGCGATGTTCGAAATCATGACGGTGGTAAATTAGTAAAGGATCTAACGTATGAAATCCATCCATCGGCGTCTCAAGAGATTTTAAGAATTACGCAAGAAGTCAGCGAAGGCTTTGATGTAGTCAAAGTCGCAGTGGCACACCGTTATGGGCAGATTCCAATAGGCCAGAGTGCCTTTGCCGTTGCAGTCTCGGCCCATCACCGTCAAAGCGCCTTTGATGCCTGTGAAGCACTAGTCAATGCAGTCAAAGCACAGCTGCCGATTTGGAAGCACCAAGTTTTTACTGACGGTACTGACGAGTGGGTAAATACCGCATGAGCGTATTAATTGACACGTATGGCCGTACGCACCGTAATTTGCGAGTCTCGCTAACCGATCGATGTTCGCTGCGATGCACTTATTGCATGCCACATGACTTTGCCGCATGGTTACCATCGGACAACTTACTGACCACCGATGAGCTCTTATTGATTATCGATGTAGCAGTTGGACAGGGTATTGATGAAGTTCGCTTAACTGGGGGAGAGCCATTATTGCGTCCAGATATAGTTGAAATTGTCGAACGCATAGCTGGTCTAGCTAATGCTCCTCGCTTAACGTTGACTACTAATGGAATTCGATTGCCCGAATTAGCCGCACCTTTAGCTAAGGCTGGACTAAATCGTATTAACGTCAGTCTTGATACTTTGAGTCGCGAGCGATTTAAAACTCTCACTTATCGTGATCGCTTCGATGATGTAATAAGTGGACTTGAAGCTGCCGATAAGGCCGGTCTTTATCCAATAAAAGTAAATTCAGTTTTACTCAAAGATATTAATGATGATGAAGCTCCAGCACTTTTGCAGTGGGCGCTTGCGAATAAATATTCGCTTCGATTCATTGAACAAATGCCCTTAGATGCTGGTGGAATCTGGGATCGAGCTACTCTGATTACTGCCGATGAAATTTATGCATCTTTGTCGAAAGATTACGAATTGACTGCAGTTGATGGCCGTGGATCTTCCCCTGCTGAAGAGTTCTACATTAATGGCACGCAGGCCACGGTAGGAATCATCGGCAGCGTTACGCGTCCGTTTTGTGGAGCCTGCGATCGAATCCGATTGACATCTGATGGCCAACTTCGTTCATGCCTATTTTCTATTACCGAGACTGATGTACGGAGCGTTCTACGCGATACATCAAAGAGTGAAACGCAAATTCGTGAAGAAATTGCGGCACGCTTTAAAAAGACTGTAATAGACAAACTTCCAGGCCATGGAATCAACGATCCAAGTTTTATTGCTCCACCGCGGCCTATGTCAGCAATTGGTGGTTAGCCACCAGCAAAACGTGGCAGTACATCTATAACGCTTCCATTATTGACAAAGATATCGTGATCGTGAACTGCAACTGAATCCACCAGAAAACTGCACTGTGATACAACATGTGCCAGGGCAGGGTTAGAAATACATGCCGATTCCAGGATTGATTTCAGCGTTGATGTCTCAAAGGTTGCAGACTCGGTACCGGCGGCAGCACGAGCTGCAGCAAAATAGCGAACTTCTACACCGTTCTTCATGTATGCATTGTATGGTTAAGCCATGCTCGAGTACATCGTCATCTTCCTTGTTGGAATCCTCGTAGGGGCAATCAATGGATTGGCAGGCGGTGGCTCTGTAATCTCTTATCCAGTGTTGCTGGCTACGGGGATGTCACCAGTGAGCGCGGCAATATCAAATGCCTTAGGTGTAACACCGGCAAATTTCTTTGCTTTAATCTCAGTTCGCCACCAGTTGCGTGAGTTTTTTCATGAGTATAAAAAACTTATCTATATTTCTATAGTTGGCTCAACTACTGGTGCATTTCTCTTATTAAACGTACCTCCAGGGGTCTTTGAAAAGATGGTGCCCTTCCTGCTTCTCTTTGCAAGTTTTTCATTTCTTATAAAGGCCAAACCCATTCGCGGTGCTCGCCATGATCTAATCGAAAAGTTCGGAATTGCTTTGAGTGGGCTCTACTGCGGATACTTTGGTCCAGGTCAGGGAGTAATTGTTCTGGCCGTCTTGGCGCGCGATATCCGTCGGGACCCCAAGAGACTTAATACGGCCAAGAACTTTGTCGTCGGATGCACCTCGTTAGTCTCTAACATCGTCTATATCTTCAGCGGTCGGGCAGTCTGGCCAGCCGTGATATCCCTCTTGGTGGGCGCCAGTATTGGTGGAACCTACGGGGGGCGTTATGCCGCCCATATGCCAGCTGCGCTATACCGCGCTCTCATCACAACTGTTGGCTTTGGCGCCTCAGCCTGGCTCTTTTGGAAGTACTACCTGGCCTAGGAGCGTCTATATCAATCTGTATATGACTGATATATCATCTTTTCCGTGAGCCAGGCTATCCATATCTTGAGTCGAGAATCGACCTCTTTGTCGGAGGAGGCATATAGCCGTATTCGATCGATGATCATCACATTAGAACTGGTGCCCGGGTCGCTGATTAGTGAGAGCGTTTTAATGGCCAAGCTGGGCTTTGGTCGAACACCGATACGTGAAGCTCTGCGCTCGCTGGCTAATGAAAAGTTGGTAGAGGTTTATCCACGCCGAGGAATGTTTGTATCCAGTGTGGATGTGCAAAATCTTTCTGCACTCTCTGAAATTCGTGCAGTTCTTGAAATCAAAGCCGCTGAATTAGCCGCTGAGAGATCTACTCCTGCCGATCATGTGATTACAAAGGCTTTAATTACAGAGATCGCAGCAATTAAAGGTGATGTCGATATGGCAACCTTGATTGGATTAGATCAACGTATACATCATCACATTTATCAGTGCACACACAATGATTTTCTGGCATCGGCCCTTGATAACTATTACGCCCATGCATTGCGAATCTGGTTCTTAGCCCTTGATCGCGTTGTCGGACTTGCCGAAGCAATTATTGAACACCGAGCACTACTAGAGGCAATTGCAAGCAGTGATTCGAAAGCGGCAGGCAAAGCCATGCGCGATCACGTTGAAGGATTTGAATCATCGATTCGTAAATCTTTATAACCACCACTACAAGAACGAGGATAAGAGCTATGAGTAAGTTACCTGCAAAGGCAAAGTGCGTCGTCATTGGCGCAGGTATCGTCGGCAACGGCATGGTCTATCACCTAGCAAAATTAGGCTGGAAAGATATCGTCCAGATCGATAAAGGGCCTTTACCTAACCCTGGCGGATCAACGGGCCATGCATCTAACTTCATCTTTCCAGTCGATCACTCAAAAGAGATGACTGCAATTACGGCCGAAAGTATGCGCCAGTACAAAGAGTGGGGAACATTTACTGAGACTGGTGGAATTGAAGTTGCCCGTACGCAAGAGCGTATGCAAGAGCTTGCACGTCGCATTACATCTGCCAAATCATGGGGCGTCGATGGTGGTCGAATCCTTACGCCAGCTGAGGTTAAAGAGTTAGTGCCTTATATCGATGAGACTGTCATTGTCGGCGGGTATTACCAGCCAACAGTAGGTGTTGTGGACTCACTTCGGACAGGTACGTTGATGCGCGAGGCCGCTACCGAGATGGGTGCATCACAATCATTTGCCAATATTGAAGTTCTAGATATTACCGTTGCTAATGGTCGTGTTACCAGCGTAGTGACAGATCAAGGAACCATTGAAGCTGACTATGTTGTTATAGCAACTGGCTGCTGGTCACCAAAGCTTGCAGCTATGGCCGGTGCACATATTCCGCTTACTCCAGCCGTTCACCAGATGAAGGATATTGGTCCAGTGCCATTTTTTGCAGGTGCTAAAGGTGACATTGAGTGGCCAATCGTTCGCGACATGGATGTATTTATGTACGAGCGCCAACATGGAACAGGTTTAGAAATCGGATCATATGCTCACCGCCCGATTCTTTATACGCCAGATGATTTGCCATCAAATGCGACAGCTGCACTTTCTCCAACTGAGTTCGCTTTCACGCAAGCAGATTTCGATATTCAAGATGAGCATGCCTATGAATTAATGCCTTCGATAGTTGGCGATGAAAATGTTCGCGAGAAGTATGCGATTAACGGAATCCTTTCTTACACTCCAGATGGAATGCCAATACTTGGAGAGACACCAGAAGTGAAAGGTTTGTGGTCAGTTGCTGCGGTCTGGATCAAGGAAGGTCCTGGTACTGCAAAATCTGTTGCAGAATGGATGATCCTTGGAGATTCAGAGATTGATCTGCACTCTTCAAATATTGCGCGCTTTCACGAACATCAAAAGGCGCAGTTCCATATTAAGTCTCGTGTAGATGAGAGTTTTAATAAGACGTACGGAATCGTGCACCCTCTGGAGCAGTATGGATCTAACCGTAATGTTCGACTTTCTCCGTTCTATGATGCCGAGAAAGAGCTTGGCGCAGTCTTTTATGAAACCGCTGGATGGGAACGCCCATTCTGGTATGACTGCAACAAGGGATTGGTCGAGAAGTTTGGCGAGAAGGTAATGCCTCGCGCTGCCGAATGGGAGTCACGATGGTGGTCTCCGATTATCAATGCAGAGCACCTTCAAATGCGTGAGACTGCCGGCATCGTTGACCTATCTGCCTTCACTCTCTTTGATGTAACAGGGCCATCGGCCTTGGCAGTTGTTCAAAAAGCGGCACTGCGACAGATGGATGTGGCAATCGGCCGCGTTGTTTACACGCCAATACTTGGCCCTAATGGGGGATTCAAGTCTGATTTAACTATTATGCGCCTTGATACCAATCACTTCCGTGTTGTTACTGGTGGTGCACATGGCATGGCCGATAAAAAATGGTTTAGCGATCTATTACCGGCAGATGGTTCGGCACAAATCTTTGACCTAACCTCTAGTTATACAACTGTCGGAGTATGGGGACCTAAAGCTCGCGAAATTATTCAAGCTATTACTGACACCGATATGAGCAAGGATGCCTTTAAGTTCAGCACGTGTAAGGTAATTGAAGTTGGACCACTTCGCGTGCTTGCTTCACGAATCTCCTATGTCGGAGATCTTGGTTGGGAGTTCTATATTCCAATCGAGCAAGGTGCAAAGTTATGGCAGATGTTGTGGGAATCAGGCAAAAAGCACGAGATGATTCCAGTTGGAATCGGTGTTTATGGAACAACTGGGCGACTGGAAAAATGTTACCGAGCTTATGGACCAGAGTTAGAGACAGAATACAACGTAGTTGAAGCTGGCATGCAGTCTCCAAAACTCAAAGAAGCAGAGTTCATCGGAAAAGATGCCCATGTTAAGCATCGCAGTGAAACGCCAGTTACTGTTCTGTGCACACTCTTTGTTGATGACCATACATCTTCAACTGGAGTCAAGCGCTACATGATGGGTAATGAACCCATCTTGACGTTGGATAAGCAACCGATTGTAGATTCACATGGACGGCGATCATATGTAACAAGTGCAGGCTCTGCGCCCTCACTTGGCAAGCACATATTAATGACGTACTTACCAACTGAATTAGCTGTTGCTGGCAATAAGTTTATCGTTGAATATCTTGGTGAGCACTATCCATGTTCAGTCGCTCAAGTAGGTGCTACACCTGTATTTGACGCTACAAACGAACGGATCCTTGCATAATGGATGTACTTGTCTGCTTGAAACGCGTGCCACTTGCAGGTGGAACACTCATCTTGACGCCTGATTCTCGGGATATTGAAACCAAGCATTTGGGTTTTGGTATTAGCCCACATGAAGAAAATGCTGTCGAGGCGGGTGTGCAGTTAGTAGAGCAAATGGGTGGCACTCTGACTTTGCTCACCCTCGGACCAAGTGATGCCGAAGAGCAACTTCGATCACAGTTAGCAATCGGTGCGACACGGGCCGTTCTAATCGAGACCGATGGACAGGAATGGGATCCGCAAGGAACTGCAGCAGCTTTAGTTGATGCAATCAATGCCGAAGAGACTAAGTTCGACTTAATTATCTTTGGCGCCGAATCTGCAGATAGCGCTGGATACCAAATTCATATCCGTGTAGCTCATGCTCTTAAGCGTCCAATTGTTACCAATGTTAAGTCTATGAAAATAGAGAATGGAATCGCTAGTTGTGAGCGAGTAGTTGCACATGGCCGCGAACATTATGAAGCACCGCTGCCTGCGATAGTTACTGTCCGTGATGGCTTGAATATTCCTCGTTATCCATCGGTGCCTGGACGCATGCAGGCGCGCAAGAAAATTGTTGATATGAAGAAAGCTGAGCCACGTGTACCTAAGCTCGAGAAAGTTACATTGGCACTTGCCCCCTCTAAAGATAAAGGCGCTGAAATTCTTGGAAAAGGTGCAGAAGCAGTTCCGGCTTTAGTCGAAGTCTTAAAGCAGATTGGAGCCTTCTAATGATTCTGGTTCTCATAGATCACGATCGCGGTGAAATCGACGCGCTATCTCTTCGCGCTCTGACGGCAGCGCGCAAGCTGGGCCAGGATATTGAGGCCGTCGTTATTGGTAATGATGGCGCATCCTTAGCCGCTATCGCTGGTGAATACGGTGCCAAGGTTTTACACGTGGCAACACATGCCGCTATTGCCGATTACACACCAATGGCTTCAGGCCGAGCACTTGCTCACCTTGTAGAAAAACTCAAGCCTGCCGCCGTATTAGCTGCAGGTAGCCCACGTGGAAATGAACAATTGGCACATTTAGCAGCGTTCTTAGATATCCCAATGGCCGCAGAGTGTTCAGAGATAACGTTGGGTTCGCCTCACCATGTTCTGCGTGCACGATGGGCAGGAAATCTTTTTGAGTCTGCCAATGTTCACTCCGACTTACTGGTTGCAACGATCTTAAGTTTTTCAGTAGAGCCCGAATCAATCAATGCAGGACCAGCAAGCATCTCTAACTTTGAGCCAGCTCTAGAACCTGCAGATTCTGTTGTAAAGATCTTGAGTCGCGATGCTGGTGAATCAAAGGGTGGCGTGACATTAAGTGATGCCAAAGTAATTGTCTCTGGCGGTCGCGGGGTAGGAGGACCAGATGGCTTTGGTAATTTGGAAGAGCTTGCAGCTCTTCTAGGTGGCACCGTTGGTTGTTCTCGAGTAGTGACAAGCTCAGGGTGGCGTCCGCATGCCGAGCAGGTGGGACAGACAGGTACAAAGGTTGCGCCAGATCTATACATCGCTGCAGGAATCTCTGGAGCTATGCAACACATCGCAGGAATGAAAAACAGCAAGACCATTGTCGTCATTAATACAGATCCAGAGGCTCCAATTTTACGTTACGCCGATTATGCAATCATCGGAGATTTACACCAAGTTATACCCGCGCTCACAAGCGCCATACGTC
>JBMOET010000011.1:0-30453 GCA_049314595.1 Candidatus Planktophila sp.
GGTCCGCTAAAGGCGTTGGGATTAACTTTGTCACCTCCGCCAGTGAGTAAAAGAATTGGTGCAGTTTCACCGGCGATTCGTGCAACACCCAAAATAATTGCTGTGACTAAACCACTCTTGGCCGCTGGCAAAACGATCATCGCAACTGTGCGCCATTGAGTGCCACCTAACGCGGTTCCTGCTTCGCGCAGATCATTGGGGATCAGATTGAGAACTTCCTCTGAAGTGCGTGCGATCGTGGGAATCATCAAAATTGTTAAAGCTAGCGAACCCATTAAGCCGGAATATGCTTTAGTGATCGGATACAGGACCGATGAAAGAATAAATAGTCCAGCCACAATCGATGGAACACCACTCATAGCTTGAACTAAGAAACGTATCGGATTTGTAAAGCGCCCTTTAATTTCGGTTAGGTAGAGTGCAGTTAGAATTCCAATAGGAACGCTCAGCACTAATGCAATCGCTACCAACGTGAGCGTTCCTGTGATTGCATGAAGTAGACCACCATTGTTAAGTGGATCTGTAGGTGTAGCTAGGGCCATGTCGTGAGTAAACAGTCCCAGGCTTATCCCTGGAAGGCCATTTTTGAGCACAGTAGCCAAGATGCTAATAACAGGGATTACCGTGACTATCGCTCCTATTGCAACCAGTGAGTTAACAAGTGCATCTTTAGCCGCTGCACTGCCGCGCTGACTGCCTTTTAAAGTCGAAGTAAGCAGAGCGTAGGCCAAGAAAAAGATTGCGAAGTACGCGAGCTTTCCCTTCATCGGGGTTAGTGCAACAACAACGAATGATGTGGTTATCGCTGCTAGAAAAATCCCAGAATCGATTGCACGTTCGCGCCTCGATGCCTGCCACGGTTTAGTCGGAATGGCTGTAACTGTGGTGCTCATCGTCCCGACTTTCCAGTTGTTTTAACTATTAAGTTTGCAAAACCGTTCACTATTAAAGTCAATGCAAAGAGAACAAGTCCTGCCGCCATTAAAGCCTTGATCTCATACGGGCTTGCGTCACCAAACTTTAAAATAATGAGTGATGCCACGTTTCCGCCTGCACCCAAAAGCATCTGCCAGTTGATTTGAAAAACAATATTTAAGACGGTAAATACTGCAACGGTTTCACCCATCGCTCGTCCAAGGCCAAGCATTGCTCCACCAATTACACCGCTTCGACCATGCGGAATTACTACTGCCTTAATCATGGCCCAACGTGTTGCACCCAGCGCATAAGCTGCTTGAATTCGATCAAGCGGAGCTTGTGAAAAGATTTCACGAGAAACCGATGTGATAATTGGAATAATCATGATTGCCAACACCACTCCTGCTACAAATGGAGAGCGGGTATAAACAGGAACCTGCATATCAAAGACCGGAATAAATCCAAGGTAGCGGTGCAGTAGTTTTGCCCAGTATTCAACGCTGGGCATCAGAACTAAGAAACCCCAAATACCAAAGAGGATTGATGGGAATGCGGCCATCATGTCAATAATGGTGACCATGATTTTCTTGAGCCATCCTGGTGCGTAAAAGTTAAGAAATAGCGCACAAAATACGGATATTGGAAGTGCGATGACAACTGCGATGAGCGAGCAGAGAATGGTTCCAACAAGCATCGCAGCTAGGCCAAAGTGACTCTCCAGCACATTGCCTGCATCATCAGTTGAGATTGACCAATCCGAATGTGTAATGAAGCCGATTCCTTCTTCACGTAAAACCTCAAAACCACGGTAGCCCAGAAACAGAGCAATAAGACCAAGAAGTAAGAGGGATGAGAGCCCCCCAGTAGTGACTACACCACGAAAGACTTTGTCCGAAAATCGAGGCTCAGTAGTAATCTCTCTCGGTTTTGGAATTACCAACTCTTGAACTGACATTTTATGAAGCGAACTTTCCCGTGACTAAAAAGTAAACCCGGCGCGAGATTGACACTGCATGATCTGCATAGCGTTCATAGTAACGTCCCAAAAGAGTTAAGTCGATTGCGGTTTCTATACCGTGCTTCCATGTTGGCTCAATCAGAACGCTAATGAGCTGACGGTGTAGTCCATCAATTTCATCATCATCGCGCTCGACTTCAAGTGCCATTTCGGTATTGCGCGTAGAAATTACTAATCCTGTTTTATCAGTAATCTTTATCGCTGCCTTACCCATAGCTGTAATTATTTCAACTAGCTCGGTTGGCACAGCAGAATCTGGATGACGCATGCGAGCAATCTTTGCGACATGGTGTGATAGATCTCCCATGCGCTCAAGATCTGATCCCATTCGTAGGGCAGTGACTAAAGCTCGCAAATCCGATGCAACGGGTTGCTGTCTTGCAATGATGTCAATGATTCGAGAATCAACCTCATGTTGAAGTTCGTCAATCTTTTCATCTGCTGCAATAACTTCTTCAGCAAGTTTTAAATCACGGGTGAGCATCGCCGTCGTTGCCTTCGACATTGAATCCGAAACCATCGCGGTCAGATCCACCAGGGATTGAGAAACGCTGTCGAGCTCGTCTTGGAAAGCGGATCTAAAAAGGGCCATGACGCAAAACCTATGTGGAGGTGATGAATAGAGAGCCATGCTTAGGTGAACGGAAGGTAAACTGGCGTATAGAGCCTATAGAGTGTGGCTATGAAGTTCTTACGCCGGGACTTAGAGGAGTCAAATCCTAGGGATGTACCCGAAATGCTCATTGAAACGCTGAGCCAGTTAGACGGTGATTCCCTCATTTTGGCCCATGGAGAAGTCCCCATTTTCAGTACCCCTGGAATAGAGGCGCTAGGAATTTTGAAGGAAGATCGAATCCAAAGCCCCGAACTACTAGCCACTATTCGTGTTGTTCGTCGCACCAATAATCAGCAAGTCGGGAAAATCGATTTTCCCCGCGGCCCAATTGGTGAGGGCAAACATGAGCTCACAGTAAAAGTCTTGCCGTTAACAAAAGATGATTTAGTGCTGGTTCTTGTTAGTGATGAAAGTGAAGCACAACGTGTGCACGATGTGAGACGTGATTTTGTTGCCAACATTTCCCATGAGTTAAAAACTCCTATTGGCGCACTTTCTCTGTTGAGCGAGGCGGTATTAGGCTCAAAAGATGATCCTGAATCAGTTGTTAAGTTTGCAACGCGCATGCAGTCTGAAGCTAAACGCCTTACCGATTTGGTTCAAGAGATTATTAATCTCTCCAGAGTTCAGGACTCCGATCCATTGCAATTGGCACAAGAGGTCGGCGTTGAATACATGATTCGTGAAGCTATAGATCAATGTCAGATTGGCGCAGATAATCGAAATATAACCGTCACTTACGCCGAATCAACGCCAGCTATTGTTCTTGGCGATCGCGATCAGTTGATAATGGCGATTCATAATCTTATAGAGAATGCAATCAACTACTCCCCTGAAAATACAAAGGTTTCAATTTCAACAACTATAGAAAATGGAATTATTGATATCGCAATTACCGATCAAGGAATCGGAATTTCTGAGGCCGAGCAAAATCGAATCTTTGAACGCTTCTACCGCGTTGATCCTGCACGCTCTCGCCAAACTGGTGGAACTGGTCTTGGACTTTCAATCGTCAAGCACGTGGCATCTAAACATGGCGGCGAAGTAAAAATCTGGAGCGTTGAAAATGTTGGAAGTACTTTTTCTCTTCGATTGCCCATCTACGTGCCACCAATGGAGAACTCAGAATGACAAAAATATTAATCGTCGAAGATGAAAGCTCATTTTCAGAAGCCCTAGCATTTCTTTTAGGTAAAGAGGGTTTCCAAGTAAGTGTGGCCGAAGATGGACGCACAGCCCTCAGTATGTTTAATAAAGAGGGCGCAGATTTAATCCTGTTAGATCTTATGATTCCTGAAATCTCTGGCGTCGATGTATGTCGCACGATTCGAACTACATCTCAGGTGCCAATCATTATGTTAACGGCCAAAGATGCCGAAATCGACAAGGTCGTTGGTCTAGAACTTGGCGCAGATGACTACGTTACCAAGCCGTATTCCTCACGCGAATTAATCGCTCGCATCAAGGCTGTTCTTCGTCGTGGAATATCTGATGCTGATTTAAATGGAGATTTAGAAGTGATCTCAGTTGGACCTATCCGACTAGACACTGCACGTCACCAAGCATCAATTAATGGAAATCCAATTGCGCTTCCATTAAAAGAGTTTGAGCTTCTTGAATTCCTAATGCGCAACTCTGGTCGTGTATTGACCCGTTCACAGTTAATCGATCGCGTCTGGGGTGGCGATTATTTTGGTGATACTAAAACACTGGACGTTCACATCAAACGCTTGCGTGCAAAGATTGAAGTTGATCCAGCTAATCCAGTATTAATTCAGACTATTCGTGGTTTAGGTTACAAACTAGAGAGTTAACACTGAGAGTTGGCACTCACTACCTTGTTATGAGAGCCAATCGAGACACTTGATTTGGACATTGAAATTAAGATTTATGCATGACTTCCTTACAAGATATCCGCGCAGTAGTAACCGATCCAAAGTTTACTTATCGTCAGCGCGTTTCGGCACTTGCACAATTAGCTGAAAATCTTCTAGATCCACCGGCCGTGCGCAAGCAGTGCAGTGATGCGCTCACAAATCGAATTATCTGCGATATGTATGAGGGCCATGCTCCATATCGCCCACGTTACTTATTGCCCGATTACAAGAAAGTACTCGTTAACGGTTCCTCCTTTCTGGAAATCCCCGCGGCTAAAGATCTAGATGATGCCCTAGCTTTTCTATTAATTATGTACTCATCGACTCCATCGATAACAGGTTATCCGGTTTATTTCGGTGATCTAGATTCACTGCTACTTCCTTATATCGAAGGCGTTACCGATGAGGATCTGTATTCCAAGCTCAAGCGCTTCTGGATAAGCCTGGATCGAATGTTTCCTGATGCCTTTGCTCACACCAATTTAAGTCCAGTCTATAACCGTGTCTCAAAGATGATTTTTAAATTGGAGCGCGAATTGTTGCAAGTTGTTCCAAATATCTCACTGAAAGTAGACCCAGTATTAACGAGTGATGAATATATTTTGGATGCAGTGAAGACTGTCTTTGAATGCGGCAAGCCACACTTCATCAATGACGTCATGATGAAATCAGATCTTGGCGAAAACTATGCCGCAGTCAGTTGCTATAACTCACTTAAAATTGGTGGTGGCGCACATACCTTGGTTCGAATAAACCTCAAGGCAACGGTTGAGGCTGGTTGTGGTGGAGTCGAGAGTTTCTTTGAAGCTACGCTTCCTTATTACTTAGATTTAACCGCTGAATTAATGGAGTCACGAATTATCTATTTGGTTGAAGAGTCACACTTCTTTGAATCAAACTGGTTGGTTGCCGAAGGACTTCTTGAGCTCGATAAATTCTCTGCGATGTTTGGCATCTTTGGTTTAGCTGAAGCAGTAGATATTTTGATGCAGCAAGAGGGTGTCGAGGGCACGTACGGCCATAGTATTGCCGCCGACGACCTTGGCTATCGCATTACATCTTTCATCGCCGATTGGGTATCAAAGCGCAAAATGCCTTACTGTGATGGCAATGATGGCTATGCGTTTCTGCATTCACAATCAGGTATTGATCTAGATATTGGCGTCACCGCTGGAACTCGAATCCCCATTGGTACGGAGCCTCCACTAATTGCCCATCTAAAAACTGTCGCTCGTCACCATCACTTATTCCAATCAGGTATCAGTGATGTTCTATCCTTCGATGAAACCGCTGTTAAGAATCCACAAGCAGTCGTTGACGTAATCCGAGGCGCCTTCAAGAGTGGAATGCGCGATTTCACCTTCAATTTAGATAGCAATGACTTCATTCGAATCACTGGCTATTTAGTACGCAAATCCGATTTAGCAAAAATGCCAGCTGCACGACATGGCAGTACCTTCCTTGGCGCAGGCTCAGTCGCCGATTCACATGTCGATCAGCGAAATGTGAAGCGGGTGACCAGTGCCGAAAGCTCCCCAAGCTCAAGTAGCTAGCATCATTCCTTTTTCGTGGGTCGATGGCCCAGGAAATCGCTTCGTTCTCTTTTTACAGGGATGTAACTTCAACTGTCTGGTGTGCCATAACCCTCACACAATTCCGCTTCATACTCCGCGGGCAAATGAGATGAGCGTGCAAGAAGTTCTTATTGAGATTAGAAGTGCGATGCCATACATATCTGGCATCACTGTCTCGGGTGGTGAAGCAACACTGCAACATGAATTTGTTCTAGAACTCTTTAAAGAGATTAAGAAACGCTCTGAGTTTGAACATTTAACGACCATGATTGATAGCAATGGAAATGCACCGCAAGAAGTATGGGATCTTCTGGCCCCATATACCGACGGTGTAATGCTGGACCTTAAAGCCCTAGATGATGCCAGTCATATCGAGCTCACCGGAAGTTCCAATACAGTAGTTTTGCAGTCCATTAAATATTTGGATTCGATTAATAAACTATATGAAGTCCGCCTGCTCTTGGTTCCAGGCCACAACGACTCAGATGAAGTGCTAATCACGACTGCCTTATGGCTCAAAAAAGTTAACCCTAATATGAAAATTAAGATTAACGCCTTTAAAACACATGGCGTACGAGCTAGTGCTCGCGAATGGCCTGAAGTAAGTGATAGGGATTTAGTTCGCTATCACGCCATCATTGATTAAATCGAAGCCAAAGCCTCGTCTAAAACGCTCATAGCATCAAGTAATAATTCATCAGTAATTACTAATGGAGGCAAGAAGCGGACTACGTTAGAATACGTTCCAGCAGTAAGTACGAGGACGCCCTTGCTTTGGCAGTACTTAACCACGGCATTCATGGCAGCTGTATTTGGATTCTTAGTTCCAGCTTCTACTAATTCAATAGCCTGCATTGCGCCTCGGCCGCGAACTTCACCAATAATTGGATACTTTTTGGCGAGCGCACGTAGTGAATCACCCAGAATTGTGCCGATATGTTGGGCGCGGGCAACCAAGTTTTCAGCCTCGATGGTTTCAAAAACGCCAAGAGCTGCCGCACATGCAAGTGGATTTCCTCCGAAGGTTCCCCCTAAGCCTGATGCATGAACCGAGTCCATGACATCGGCTCGGCCAGTAATGCCTGCAAGTGGCAACCCGCCTGCAATTGCCTTAGCCGATACAACAATATCTGGCACAACGTTTTCTTCTTCCATAGCAAACATATGGCCAGTACGACCAAAGCCAGTCTGAACTTCATCGGCGATAAAAAGAATTCCATTATCTGCTGAGTATTTCGAGAGTGCAGGCAAGAAGCCCTTTGGCGGAACGACAAATCCACCCTCACCTTGAATTGGCTCGATCAAAATCGCGGCAACGTTGTGTGCACCGATCTCTTTATCAATCTTGTGTGTAATCATCTCAATTGCATCGGCCGTAATTGTGGCTTGATCGCCTACCCAATGGAATGAATATGGCATCGGTACTCGATACACCTCAGGGGCAAAAGGACCAAAGCCCTCTTTGTATGGCATGTTCTTGGCAGTGAGCGCCATAGTTAAATTTGTACGGCCGTGGTAGCTGTGTTCGAAAACTACAATTGCTGGACGCTTTGTAAAGTGGCGCGCAATTTTTACCGCATTTTCTACCGCCTCGGCGCCAGAGTTAACAAGCAATGACTTCTTCTTGTGGCTTCCAGGTGTGAGTTCATTTAATTTTTCGCACACTTCGATGTAGTTCATGTATGGCGCAACCGTGAAACATGTATGTGTAAATGCTTGTACTTGTTCAATCACACGATCTACAACACGACCAGCTGAGTTACCAACGTTCACAACACCAATACCTGAACCCAGATCAATGATTTGGTTACCATCTATATCCAGCAATATGGCATCACTGGCACGCTCGATGATTACTGGTATCGCCATACCCAATCCCCCAGATGTCGCTTCACTGCGGCGCTTGAGCGCTTCCAATGATTTTGGTCCTGGAATAGCAGTGACCAGACGGCGTTCTTGAGTCAGATTAGTGAGTGTGTTCATGGATAAAGTCTAAGGCCATATTTCCCATGCAAAGCCCTAAAAGTTAGGCTGTACCCATGAGTTCACTGAGAGTTTCGGCACCGTTATTAGATGCCTACCTCTCTTACTTTGAGAGCACACGAACACCCTTCACGATTCCTGGCCACAAGCAAAGGGCCTCACGGTTAGATGCTGGCCTAGGGCAAGTTGTCGATAGCGATACTCCTTTATATGGCGGCCTCGATGAAATTAAATTGACTCATCAGGTTTTACGAAGAGCCGAAGCTCTTGCTGCCACATTGTGGAACGCCGACTATGCACGTTTTTCAACCGGGGGTTCAACTCATGCCAACCAAGCAATCATCTTGGCCCTTGGCAAACCCGGAGACAAGGTTGCACTCTCACGCACTGCCCATCGCTCGGTCTTAAGTGCTTTAGTTCTAGCAGGCCTTGAACCAATCTGGCTATCTCCTGACATTGATTCGGCAACCGGAGTTCCGATTGGAATCTCGGTGCAAGAGTTTGAAAAAACTCTTGATCAAAATCCAATTGCTTTATTGCTCACCGAGCCCGGTTACCTTGGAACACTCTCGGATTTACCCGCACTTATTTCCAGTGCGCATGCGCATTCAATCCCTGTGATTGTTGATGCCGCATGGGGCGCCCACTTTGGATTTTCTAGTTCGGTTCCCCGGCACTGTTTGCAGCTAGGAGCCGATGCATTAATTACTAGTACGCATAAAGCACTTCCCGGATACAGCGCTTCGGCAATTTTATTAGCACAAGGAAAATATTTAAATCTAGATCGCATCGAACAGAGTTTTGAGACTACACACACCACATCACCTGCTGGTGCCCCATTAGCCTCAATCGATGGCTGCCGAGCGCTTTTGCAAACCCGCGGTGAAGAGTTAATCCAAGAGCTAGTAAGTAATGTCGAGAAATTTAAGAGCGATGTCCAATCTAATTTTGAAATCCCAATCTTTTTAAATACATCAGATTTTCCATTAGGCCGCTTTGACCCAACAAAGATTGTTCTGCGCTCCAATCAATTAGGAGCATCTGGTGTAGAGATTGAAAAGGCCTTACAGCAAAGCAATATACGTGTAGAAATGGCCGATAACGACACCGTTGTTTTCTTAGCGACCTTGGCCGATTCAACCCCCGAGTTTGACGAACTAGCCAACACGTTGATTCCTATTCTCAAAGCTCTTGCCACATCGCCTCGAGCTAGCGCGACATCACTGAGCTGGTCTGTAGTGCCCCAAGTGGAAATTTCAATGCGCCAGGCATACTTTGCCGACACTGAAATGGTTGTGGCCGCCGTTGCAACCGGTCGCATATCGGCTGACTTAATTGCCCCATATCCGCCAGGGGTCGCCGTTGTAGCACCGGGAGAAGTATTGACCTCAACAATTATCGAAGGCCTAGCTACTGCAAAGGCCGCTGGAATACGCATTGCTTATGCATCAGATGCATCGTTAGCCTCATATCGCGTTGTTAAAATCTAGAAATGTTCGAGCTCCATAATCTTCTGATAGCCCTGTGCCTATTCCTTGGAGCCATCCTTTATACCTCTGTAGGTCATGCAGGAGCATCCGCCTATATCGCAGTAATGACTCTCTTTGATCTCCCTGCAGTAGTTATAAAGCCAACTGCTCTCACACTCAATATCGCGGTCTCGTCATTTACAAGTTGGCGCTACATCAATCGAGGTCTATTTAATAAAAGGCTTTTCCTTCTTTTGAGTATTGGCGCAGTTCCTGCAGCATTTATTGGTGGTCATATAGTTATGGACGATCGAATTTATAAGCCGATCATCGGTGCACTGCTCATCTTCTCGGGCATGCGATTTCTTTTCACTGCAAAGGCAATAGATAAAGAGCCACAAAAAATCATTCCGGTTCTTGCCGTATTTATTGGTCTCTGCATTGGTTTGCTCTCAGGAATCACAGGCACGGGTGGCGGTATTTTTCTCTCCCCGCTTATTATTTGGCTGGGCTGGACAAACGTACGCCAAGCCAGTGGGACTGTGGCCGCATTTATCTTTCTCAACTCTGCAGCTGGCCTATTGGGTAACTTTGCCTCGACCAAATCACTTCCGAACGTTATACCATTATTCTTAGTCGCTGTTCTTGCCGGCGCCTTGATCGGAACGCGTTTTGGGACAACCCGATTTTCACATAGTGGAATCAAACGCGCGTTGGGGTGCGTACTTATCGTCGCAGGAATTAAATTTTTATTGGTACTAGCATAAGCCCATGGCCGGACCAGATATGTGGCACAAAAAAGCATCTTCATTTCAATTAGATGCAAAGATTTTTATCGATGGAAAATACTGTGATGCCGCATCTGGCAAGGTTTTCGACAACATTGCTCCAGGGCAAAATCGAACCATAGGTCAAATTGCATCTGGTGATACTGAAGATATAAACCGCGCTGTGGCTTCGGCCAAACGCGTATTTGACGCTGGAACTTGGCGAGATATGAATCCCCGCGACAAGAAGATTATTATGCTGCGCTGGGCGCAGTTGTTGGGCGAACACCGCGAAGAGTTAGCCTTCCTTGAGGCCATAGATACCGGACGACCAATCAGTGATGCCCTAGGTGTCGATGCCCCTAATTCAACACGTGTTATTCAATGGTATGCCGAAACAATTGATAAGACCTATGACGAGATTGCACCGGCTCCACGCAATGCTTTAGCAATGATTACGCGTGAACCTTTGGGAGTAATCGGTGCAGTAGTGCCGTGGAACTATCCAATGATGATTACCAGTTGGAAACTAGGTCCAGCAATTGCAATGGGAAATAGCATCGTTGTTAAGCCGGCCGAAAATTCTTCGCTAAGTGCCTTGAAGATGGCAGAGCTTGCAATTGCTGCAGGTCTACCTGAAGGTGTCTTTAATGTGGTTCCAGGTTTAGGTGCACACGCTGGACAAGCGCTAGCTCGACACATGGATGTTGCAAAGATCGCATTTACTGGCAGCGGACCAACTGGGCGCAAGATGATGCAGTACGCCGCCGAATCAAATATGAAACAAGTTTCCCTAGAACTCGGCGGCAAGAGTCCACAAGTTGTACTTAAGGATTGCGCAGATCTACAGGCCGCAGCATCGACTATTGGTTGGGCAATTTATTACAACGCAGGTCAAACGTGTAACGCTGGTTCGCGAATCATTGTTGAGAAAGAGATTAAAGATGAACTCTTTGCCCACTTGCATACTTTCTTAGAGAGTTTTGTCGTTGGCGATCAATTTGATCCAGCTACTCAAATGGCTGGTTTGGTCTCAGAAGTGCAACGCGATCGCGTTAATTCTTACTTAGATCTGATTGGCCAAGAGGGCGAAAAGTTAATTTTTGGAGGCCAAAAAACTTCCGGCAATGACTTAACGATAATGCCAACGTTGGTTGATAACGTAAAACCAGATTCGCGACTTGCTCAGGACGAAATCTTCGGGCCGGTACTTGTAGCTATAGATGCCAACAATGAAGACCACGCGCTGCAGCTAGCTAACGGCACCGAATACGGCCTTGCTGCTTCAGTCTGGACAAGTGATATCGCAAAAGCCCATAAGTTTGCACGTAAACTTCGTGCCGGTACCGTCTGGGTAAATACTTTTGACATGTTAGATGTCATCACTCCATTTGGTGGCTTTGGTGCATCGGGTAGTGGTCGCGATAAATCACTGCACGCTTTAAACGCCTATAGTGCCTTAAAAACAACTTGGGTCGATCTTAATTAACCATCACTACTAAGCAAGAGGAGCACGCGAACGTGAAGATCAAAGCGGCAGTATTAGATGGCATAGGTGCTCAGTTTGAAGTTCGCGAAGTTGATTTAGATAAACCTAAATCTGGAGAACTGCTAGTTAAAGTTGCTGCAAGCGGATTATGCGCCAGCGATTTAAATGCTGTCGATGGCAAACGCAAACTGGTTCCATTTCCTGCTGTGATTGGTCATGAAGCATCGGGCGTCATTGTCGAAGTTGGGCCTAACACAATTGGTTTTGCTGTAGGTGATCACGTAATCATGTCCATTGTTCCCAACTGTGGCACGTGTGATTACTGTGTATCGGGCCGACCTAACTACTGCTCTACTGCAGGCAATGCAATGTCGGTTGGTGGATTATTCGATGGCACTAGTCGTTTAAGTCAGAACGGTGAAAAGTTAAATCACTTCTTAACCGTTGCATCATTTGCCGAATACGTAGTTGTACCCGCATCGGGCGCAGTGGTAATCCCCAAAGAGATGCCACTTGATCGTGCAGCACTCATTAGTTGCGCAGTTCTTACCGGCTATGGCGCAGTGATGAACACTGCCAAAGTAAAAGCCGGATCACGTGTTGCCGTTTTTGGTTGTGGCGGAGTTGGATTAAATATTGTTCAAGGCGCACGCATGGCAGGGGCTACCACTATTATCGCCGTGGATGTAACTGAGGAAAAGTTAGAGTTGGCTCGCACTGTCGGAGCTACTCACACAATTAATGCTGCAACAAGTGATCCTGTGGCAGAGGTTAAGAAAATCTGCGGTGGAGTCGACTACGCCTTTGAAGCCTTAGGGCGCGAATCAACAATCCAGCAGGCATGGGCCACGGTCGATGTCGATGGTGGGTTGATTTTGGTGGGATTGCTCAAAAATGGCGCCACTTTGACCTTAGAGGCTGGCCCGTTTGTCAACGAGCAGTACATAAAGGGTTGTTACTTTGGCTCGGCTAACCTGAAAGAGGATGTACCAAAGTTAGTCAAAAGTTATCTAAATGGCCATCTTTTTCTAGACGAACTCATCTCAGAGCGGATAGGTTTAGAGGGACTTAATCTAGCCTTCGATCGTTTGAGAGCTGGAGAAGGAGCGCGAAACGTCTTGGTCTTTGACTAAAGATTGCCCCGCGTAAGTACAAAATTCCAGATCGTTTGCAATCAACACGTGTATTGCAAACGATAAGGATGTATGAGGAAAACACATACCACTTACACATAGGAGGAAATCAGTGAAGTTTTCAAAACTCACTACGGGATCAGTAGTTGCAGCAGTAGCTGTAGCACTTGCGATTCCAGCAGTTGGTATTACACCAGCGTCTGCAAAGGTTAACTACGCAACCATAACTAACGCCTCTCAAGGTGGCGGAATGACTGCACTTGCGACTGCTTGCAAAAAAGAGGGACAACTTAACGTCATCGCGCTGCCACATTACTGGGCAAACTACGGCGACATGATTACAGGATTTGCCAAGACTTACGGCGTCAAGATCGATGAAGCTAACCCAGAAGGTTCTTCACAAGAAGAGATCGATGCCGCAGTTACAAATAAGGGTACAACTCGCTCACCTGACGTATTCGACATTGGTCTAGCTGTTGCCGTTAAGTACCTAGGCACAAAGACATTTGCTCCATACACAGTTAAGACATGGAATTATCTACAAGGCGCAGCAGCAGTCTCTGCTACAGGTGAAGTAACACCTAACTACACAGGAACAATGACTATCGGATATTCCGGAGCGCTTGGCGATATTACAAAGCTCGAGGATCTCTTGGATCCAAAGTTCAAGGGCAAGATTGCTCTTAACGGTGATCCACTAGGTTCATCAGCTGCCATGAACGGTATCTTCATGGTTAATAAGGCACTTGGTGGAACTTTTAATGATGTCACTAAGGGCGTAGCGTTCTTCGCTAAGTTAAAGGCCGCCGGTAACTTCATCAACGTTAACCCAACTGAGGCAACAATCGCATCTGGCCAAACCCCAGTTGTTATTGATAATGGTTATATCCAAGCCAACGTTGTAAAGCAGATGGCTGCTGCAGGCAAGGTATGGAAGATGTTCACACCTGCTTCAGTAGGATCTACATATAACAGCGCAGTTTCAGCATGGGCACCACACCCTGCGTGTGCTCGCCTATGGATGGAATACACACTTGGCGAAACTGGTGCAACAGTGTTTGCAACTGGTGGAGCAACACCAACTCTATGGGTATGGCTAGTCAAGACCGGCCGTGCATCTGCAGCAGGTATTGCATCAATTGGTAAGAGCAAGGTAGTAGCAGAGGCTGCAACTGCAGCACAGACTGCAGCTGCTCGCGTTTACCTAAAGACAGCATGGCCTGCAGCTGTTGGAACAAACTAATCACTAAGGTCAATTAATTGACTCAGCTTCAATACAAGGGAACCGGTTCTGCCAATGGCAGGACCGGTTCTCGGTATTGGCGCAGTAAGAGCGCCTACTTAGGAGTTCTTCCCTTTTTGCTATTTAGCGGACTTTTTCTTTTATATCCAACCTGGAATGTTGTCTCTGGAGCATTTAAAGATAACTACGGAGAATTCAGCACAAGCGTTCTAAAAGAAGTCTTTAACTCGCCCATTGCGCGTCATGCTTTTGCTAACTCACTTGAGCTTTCGACGAAGACTGCGATAGTCGGTGCCATCCTCGGAGGCTTGTTCGCTTGGGCGATATCCAGCGGAAAGCCGGGAGGAGTTTTTTATAAGGTTTCAGTTGCACTCAGCAGCGTGCTGGCCCAATTCGGCGGAGTGATGTTGACCTTTGCTTTCTTGGCAACCTTTGGTTTTAACGGCTTGGTTTTGACGTTAGCAGCAAAATACATACCTAACACTTTTCTAGCCGATGCAAGCTGGCTCTATAGCATGAATGGTTTGAGCGTTCTCTATACATTCTTCCAAATCCCATTAATGGTTCTAGTCTTCTTGCCAACGCTAGAGAATTTAAAGCCGCAGTGGCGGGAAGCATCAGATGCTTTGGGTGGAAAAGCCTATGAATACTGGCTGCGCATCGGAATTCCGATTCTAACGCCCTCTTTTGCCGGAGCTGCATTACTGCTTTTTGTGAACTCATTTTCAGCCTACGCAACGGCAAATACTTTAATTAACTTATCGGATTTCCTTACTCCGCTAGAGATTGCAACTGCTCTAACAAGTGAGACTGGTGGCTCAAACCCGGCCGAAGCCAAGTCCTTAGCGCTCTTTATGGTTATTGTCGTCATCATCGTTATGGGTCTGTATGCATTACTTCGTCGCAAAGTAAGCAAATGGGAGCAAAGGCGATGAAGCAATCAATGGGAGTACGCCTTTGGCGCTGGACGATTATCTCAGTCGTCGCCCTTTACCTTTTAGTTCCGCTCTATGCAATGTTTGATTTTTCAACTAAGCCCTTTGGTTTTGCCGACAAGGGACGAACATTTAGAGCATGGACGATGATTCCATCGCAACCAGATCTCTTGGCTGCAATTTCGCGGTCATTGATAACTGCGGCAATTGTTATGGCCCTTATCCTGTTCATGATTGTTCCAACGGCTATCTGGGTCCACTTAAAACTTCCAGTTCTGCGTCGTCCATTTGAACTTCTATGTTTGCTTCCTCTTGCAATCCCGGCAATTGTTATTGTCGTTGGAATCGCACCCTTGTATCGCTGGATATCGATCAACGTCAGTGAGTCACCGATTACTCTAGCTGGCGTCTATTCAATGTTGATTTTGCCGTACACGTACCGTTCGTTGTCGGCCGCCCTCGATGCAGTTGATATCCATACGCTAGCCGAAGCCGCAACCACTTTAGGTGCATCGATTTCGCGGGTTATTTTTGGAATCATCATGCCGACCATTAAAACAGGAATCGTTAATGGCTCCTTCATTGCGATTGCTTTAGTGCTTGGTGAATATACGATTTCCAATATTCTTAACTTTAAGACTTTCCAAGTGGTTATTGCGCAAATTGGTAGACAAAATGGCAACGTTGCAGTTGCTGTATCTCTTGCCTCTTTGCTCTTTGTAATCTTCTTGCTTCTAATAATTCCAACTAAAAAGCGTCAAGGCGCCGTCCTTGATGTCGATGTCGCCTAAGAGATAAGGACCCATACGTTGAGCTCATCAGCATATGTACAGTTAGTAGACCTTGCTAAGCACTTTGGCAAAGTCAAAGCCCTCGATGGCTTAAGCCTAGATATCGCCGAAGGCGAGCTTGTGGCACTGCTTGGTCCTTCTGGCTGCGGTAAGACGACAGCTCTTCGTGCGTTAGCTGGTCTTCAAGTTCTAGATCGCGGCCAGATGATTGTCGATGGCAAAGACGTGACTTTCCAAAATGCTAACAAACGTGGAATGGGAATGGTTTTTCAGGCTTATTCGTTGTTCCCTCACATGACTGCCCGTGAAAATGTTGAGTATGGTTTGAAACTTCGCGCACATAAGACACCTGGCG
This sequence comes from Candidatus Planktophila sp., assembly GCA_049314595.1. GTDB lineage: Bacteria > Actinomycetota > Actinomycetes > Nanopelagicales > Nanopelagicaceae > Planktophila. Next base: position 16,169 of record JBMOET010000011.1, read on the forward strand.
ATAAGCGAAAGGCTCGTTCAGCCGAGTTGCTCGAACTTGTCGGTCTTTCTACGCATGCAAATCACTACCCGTACCAATTATCTGGTGGTCAGCAGCAACGTGTGGCATTGGCTCGCGCATTAGCGATTTCTCCAAAGGTATTGCTTCTTGATGAGCCACTATCGGCCCTAGATGCAAAGGTACGCACTCAGTTGCGTGAAGAAATCCGCCGTATTCAGATGGAGCTTGGCACAACTACTTTGTTCGTGACGCACGATCAAGAAGAGGCGCTCAGCATCGCCGATCGCGTTGGAGTTATGCGAAATGGCGTACTGCAACAAATCGCAGCGCCTGCAGAACTCTACGATCGCCCCAGCACTGCTTTCGTTGCCGAGTTCGTTGGCTTAACCAATCCGATTGCAGGAAAAGTAAGTGGTGGAGCAATTGAAATTCTTGGAGGCGTCGTTAAAACCCTGCCAGGTTCGATTACATCCGGTATCGGAATTGCATTAGTTCGCCCCGAGAGCATCGATGTCGTTGCAAGCAAGTCAGGTAATGCAACGATTTTCTCAGCTAGCTTCTTAGGTGCTACCTGTCGTTTGAGTATTTCTCTCAATGACGGAACTCGCGTTACTGCCCAGTTACCTAGCCCTGATGCCGCTGGTCTTGGGGCTGGCGCTCCAGTGAGCGTTTCACTTCTAGATATGCCGGTATTCGTAAAGGCCGCTGGATAGTGTTTGGAAAGATTTCATCGCTTGAAACCTTTGCCGATGAGTTTGTTTGTTTTGTTAAGGTAACGACGACCGATGGTCACATCGGGTGGGGTCAAACATCAAACTACAACGCCGACATTACGGCCAAGATCTTTCATCGCCAGATTGCACCCTGGGCGATCGGTAAAGATGCATCCGATATTGGTGCATTAATTACATTGATAGAGGCTAAAGAACATAAGTACCCAGGAAGTTATCGATGCCGTGCCAATGCTGGATTAGATACGGCGCTGTGGGATCTGCGAGGACGCGCTGAAGGCAAACCCGTCGTTGAACTTCTTGGTGGCACGCCTAAGAAACTTCGCACGTATGCATCGTCTATGAAGCGTGACATTACCCCTGCGCAAGAGGCTGAACGTTTTGTAAAACTGCGTGATGAGTTTGGGTTTGATGCATTTAAGTGGCGCGTAGGTGCCGAATGTGGCAATGACATTGACGAATGGCCCGGGCGAACCGAGGAAGTCGTACCCGTTGTTTCGCGCGCATTGGGCGATGGAATATCAAAGTTAGTAGATGGCAACAGTGGATTCTCCGCTAAGCGAGCGATCGAAGTTGGCGCACTACTTGCCGCTGAGGGCATTTCACATTTTGAAGAGCCTTGTAAGTATTGGGAGCTTGAAGAGACTAAAGAGGTTACCGACGCACTGGCTATTGATGTAACTGGCGGCGAACAAGATTGGGATTTAGTTACCTGGCAACGCATGATCGATATGCGAGCTGTAGACATTTTGCAACCAGACATTATGTATATGGGTGGCATTTGGCGCACATTAAAAGTTGTAGAGATGGCCAAGAAAGCTAACATGCCAATTACTCCGCATAGCGCCAATCTTTCACTTGTGACAATTTGCACTATGCATCTTTTAGGTGCAATAGATAATCCAGGAAAATACTTAGAGTTTTCGATTGAAGGCTTTGATTATTATCCTTGGCAAAAGGATCTCTTTCTTGGTGATCCATTTGCTATTGAAAGTGGCAAAATTCAAATTCCATCAGGGCCTGGATGGGGTGTAGAAATAAATCCAGAGTGGTTAAGTAATGCAACTCACCAAGTGACAACACTCTAAAGCCACGCCATACCCCTTTTAAATTAGCGTTTTCGAAGCTTTTCACATAGATTCATGACATGACAACGGAGTCAGCTTTCGAAACTGCGCGCGCGCAATTACGCACGGCAGTAGATCAATTAGGCCTTTCAGAAAATGATTGGCAAACACTGTCCACACCACGGCGAATTTTAGAAGTAGCCGTTCCACTGCGTCGCGATAACGACAAAGTCGAAATGTATAAGGGCTATCGAGTCCAATACTCAACAACACGTGGTCCATCCAAGGGTGGAGTGCGCTTTCACCCACAAATAGACCTTGAAGAGACAATCGCATTAGCGATGTTGATGACGTGGAAATGCGCACTCACCAACCTGCCTTTTGGCGGGGCTAAAGGTGGCATTGCAGTTGATGCAGCAACGTTATCTGACCGTGAAAATGAGCGTTTAACACGTCGATATACATCAGAGATTTTGCCCATCATCGGACCCGAGCGCGATATTCCAGCACCTGATGTTGGAACTGACGAGCGCAATATGGCGTGGATGATGGATACGTACTCAGTCAACGCTGGTTTTTCAGTACCTGGAGTTGTGACTGGAAAGCCGATCGTGCTTGGTGGTTCATTAGGACGCAACTCAGCTACCGGAGATGGTGTTGCAATTTCAACGTTGCAAGGGTTGAGAGTTCGCGGAATTAATCCAATCGGTGCAACTGTTGCGATTCAAGGATTTGGAAAAGTTGGTTACTGGGCTGCCATCGCACTTGAAGGCATGGGTCTAAAGATTGTTGCAGTCAGCGATGTCAATGGAGCGGTCACAGGCTTTAAGAGTGTGAGTGATTTATGGGAGCACTTCTTGGTTCATAAGAATTTAGATGCACCGGGTACCGATCGTCTTACAAATGAGGAGTTACTGCATTTAGATGTCGATGTGCTGATTCCCGCAGCGTTATCGGATGCAATTACCGGCCACAGTGCATTAGGCATTAAAGCCAAGGTTGTCGTTGAAGGTGCAAATGCTCCAACATCACCTGAAGGCGATGCGATATTAAATGAAAAAGGCATCTTGGTTGTTCCAGATATTTTGGCTAACTCGGGCGGTGTAATTGTCTCGTACTTCGAATGGGTGCAAGATAAACAAAACTATGCATGGGATGCTAGCGAAGTTAAAACTAACCTCAATCGCATTATGTTAAAGGCCTTTAATGAGGTTGAAGAGATGGCTACAACTCGCAAAGTCACATGGCGTGAAGCTGCGCATATGTTAGGTGTTGCTCGTGTTGCTGAGGCACATAAGTTACGTGGTCTGTATCCATAAAACATTAAAAATAAAAGAGGGCGTGAGATTCTCACGCCCTCTTTTATTTGAATACCTAGATTATGAAGCAACTGCCTTCTTGAGCTTTGTTCCAGCACTTACCTTGACGCCAGTGCGTGCAGGAATCTGCAGAACTGCGCCAGTTTGTGGGTTACGTCCTGAACGAGCTGCGCGAGCAACTGCCTCGATTGAGATGAAGCCTGGAAGAACTAGCTTCTCCTTGCTCTGAAGCATTGAAATAGCTAGACCTTCAAGTGCCTCTAGCACTGATGAGACAGCACTCTCTGACTGCTTTGAATCTGCGGCTAGCTTTGCAACGATCTCTTTTTTATTCATAAAGGTCTCTCCAGTACTGGGTTGAAGTTAATACAGCAATCTTGCCAGCAAAGGGGTTGCAAGCAGGCATAACCACGCAATAACGGGAAGAAATTCATGAGATTTCTCGCTTTTTTCTCTCATTTCGCCCCTTTTTTCATCTGGGATGGCACCTCAAACAACTCCCCTGTGGCACCTACCAAGGGCGTGCTTTAAAGTGTGGGCGTGAATAAAACTATTGATGCAGACTTTCTTAGCCTTCCATTAACCGCAGTCTCTGATGCCGCGATTGCAACGGCCACAAACGCTGGAGCATCGCATGTAGATGTTCGAATCGAGCGCACTCGCACAGGCTTACTAGCCCTACGTGATGCAAAGCCAGAGACGCAGAGCGATGAAACACTCGCTGGCGTCGGCGTACGCGTCATTGTTAACGGTGCTTGGGGCTTTGCATCTAGCCCAGAGATTTCAGTAAAGGTCGCACAACAACTGGCACGCACTGCAGTAGCCATGGCCATAACTTCTAAACCGCTTTCTACGCAAGAGATCACCCTTGTCACTGAGCCTGTCTATGCACAAAAGACATGGGTCTCTGATTATGAAATCGATCCATTCTCAATATCTGATTCAGATAAGAAAGACCGTTTGGCGCATTTAAGTAACTCTTTATTACAGAGCAGCAACGTCAATCACACGTCAGCCCACGCCATGTACGTAAAAGAACAAAAGCATTACGCAGATTCATATGGCACCAGTACGACCCAGCAACGTGTTCGCATGCAGACGCAAATTGAGGCGATTTCAATCGGCGCAGGTGGCTTTGAGTCCATGCGCACACTTGCCGCCCCTTCAGGTTTTGGCTGGGAATGGATGGGAAATAAGCATTGGAATTGGGATGCTGAGATTGAAGAACTACCAACATTGTTGGCTGAAAAAGTAGCCTCCCCCTCAGTTGTACCTGGTCGATACGATGTTTTAGTTCACCCATCTAACTTGTGGCTGACAATTCATGAATCTATTGGCCATGCAACCGAACTTGATCGCGCAATTGGTTATGAAGCCAACTACGCCGGTACATCATTTGCCACCCCCGATAAGTTAAACACCTTGAAATATGGATCACCACTTATGAATGTGACAGGTGATCGCAATACTCCTCATGGTTTAAGCACGGTTGGATTTGATGATGAAGGCGTCGCAGCCCAACAGTGGGACATTATTAAAGATGGAATCTTGGTCGGTTATCAATTGGACCGTCGAATCGCAGCAGCGGTTAATCGCGACCGCAGCAATGGCTGCGCCTATTCAGACTCCCCCGCACATGTACCTATTCAAAGAATGCCAAATGTTTCACTTCAGCCAAATCCAACGGGACCGACTTACGATGAGATGGTTTCATCGATGGAGGATGGAATTATCATCAAGGGAGATAAGTCTTGGTCTATCGACATGCAGCGCTATAACTTCCAATTTACCGGACAACAGTTCCATCGCGTTAAGGATGGGAAAATCGTTGGTCAGTTAAAAGATGTTGCATACCAAGCTACAACCACAGATTTCTGGGGCTCAATGAAGGTCGTTGGAGGTCCATCCACGTATGTTTTAGGTGGAGCTTTTAACTGCGGCAAGGCCCAACCTGGTCAGGTTGCAGCCGTTAGTCATGGATGCCCGGCAGCGATATTCGACAAAGTTAATATTCTCAACACTGTTGCGGAGGCCGGAAAATGATTTCTGCTCAAGATCTAATTGAAAAGATCACATCAGCAGCTACATGTGATGACTGCATAGTTGTTGTTAAAGATAAGACTCAGGCAAATCTTCGCTGGGCCGCAAGTACATTAACAACTAACGGTGTTATTACCGAGCGCAGCGTGACCGTCATAGCTTTCGTTGCGTTTGAGGGTGGAATGGCATCTGGTGGTGTTACACGTACCGATGTCAATGAAGCCGACATTCCAGTGCTGCTAGAACAAGCCATTGTGGCGGCAAAAGCCGCAGGTAAGGCGCAGGATTTTGCGCCATTGGCTAAGGACATTTCGATTGGCAACTGGGCTGCAGAACACGTTCCTACTGGACCAGAAATCTTTAAGAGCTTTGCTCCAGCCCTTGGTGACATGTTTGCACAATCAGTCAGGGATAAAATTGAACTCTTTGGTTACGCCGAACACACACATGAAACAACGTGGATTGGCTCAAAGGGTGGAATGCGTCTGCGAAAAGACTCACCTGTAGGCCGCGTAGAGATGACCGGTAAGTCCCACGAGCGTTCTCGCTCTACCTGGTCTGGTATCGAAACTCGAGATTTTAGTAACGTCTCGGTTCCACGTATCGATGCCGATATTCGCCAGCGCCTTAACTGGCAGGCAACTAAAGTAGATCTGCCTGCAGGTCGCTATGACACAATTTTGCCCTCGGGCTCTGTGGCCGACCTCTTCACTTACATGATGTGGGTCTCTGGAGCACGAGATGCCTTTGAAGGCCAGAGCGTTTTTTCTAAGAAAGGTGGCGGAACTCGCGTCGGAGAAAAGTTATCCAACGTTGGTTTCCAGTTCTTTAGCGACCCTGACTATAAACAATTGCCTACGGCTAACTTTGTAGGTACGGCAGTTAGCTCACCATTCTCTTCAGTATTTGATAACGGCCAACCTATTAAACATGTGGACTGGATGAAAGATGGAGTACTGCAATCCTTGATTCAAACTCGCGCAACGGCTGCCTTAACTTCTCTTGATTTCACGCCTCTTGGTGAGAATGCAATCATGAGCGTTGATGGCGGAGCAGGAACTTTGTCTGATTTGATCTCAAAGGTTGATGATGGTCTTCTTCTGACTACCTTCTGGTACATCAGAATGGTGGATCCAAACTCACTACTTCTTACTGGCCTAACGCGTGATGGCGTCTATCATGTCAAAGGCGGAGAAGTTGTTGGTACAACAAATAACTTCCGTTGGAATGACTCTCCAGTCTCTGCGCTCAACCGCATTGCACATGCTGGTGCCACCGAATGGACTCAACCACGTGAATGGGCTGGGGATGTGTTCAATATGGCCGTTCCTCCGCTTGTTATTAAGGATTTCAACATGTCAACGGTTAGCCCGGGTAATTAACTCAATTAGTATTGGCTAATGCTCGAGAAACTAACACACTCGGCACTGCGACATCGTTTTGCGATTCTCACTATCTGGTTACTTGTAATCATCCTAGGAGTCTTTGCTGGCGGCAAGCTCAATGACCAATTAACTACCTCACTGACAGTTCCTGGAAGTGAGTCGGCCAGAGCATCACAGATTCTTAGTGATCAATTTGATGAAAATATTGAGGGCTCATTTACCGTTATCTATAAGTTTAAAAACGCTACACCTGATGAATTAGTTCAACTCAATCAAAGCGTTGCCACTGCCGCACAAACAATTCCTACAGCGAAAGTTGTTGCCCACCGAGCCTTAGGCGGAGTTCTCTACGTCAATATCTCTACTTCCTACGACTTATTAAAGGCAGCCACCTATACCGACACGTTGCGTGCGGCACTTGTACAAGTTGGCTTGAGCAAAGCGTTAGTTTCTGGGCCACCTGCAATCGAGCGCGATGTAACTCCAATACTTAAATCTGATTTGCGGCATGGCCAAGGGATTGCAATTATTGTTGCGTTATTGCTTTTGATACTGATGCTGGGTGCTTGCTGGGCCATATATATTCCACTAATTTTTGCTCTAGCTTCGGTGTCGTTGGCTTTAGGTATTATCTCGTTACTGGCTCAAAAATTCTTAATGGTTCTCTACATTCCAAATATCGTAGAACTCATTGGATTAGGTCTAGCAATCGATTACTCACTCTTGATTCTTCATCGTTTCAGGCGCGAGCTGATGGATCATCCCGAACTGCATAGCGATGAAGTAATCGCGAGAACAATGAAAACTGCTGGACGCACAGTTGTAATCTCTGGCCTGAGCGTTTCAATCGCACTTGCAACACTGTTCTTAGTACCGGTGCCATTTGTTCGCTCACTGGGCTTGGCAGCCATTATTGTCCCTCTCGCCTGCATTCTTACTGCATTGACTTTGCAGCCGGCTCTTCTCTCAATCTTCGGGCGAAAAGCCACACTTCCCGCAGGTTTTAAAGGACTTATCGGGCGGACCGATGTCATGAGTGGTTTATGGGCAAAGCTAGCGCGCGGAGTCGTAGCCCGTCCCCGAGTGGTTTTTTCAACTGCACTTGTCATTTTACTTGCGATCGCCTCATCGGTTCTTTTCTTACAGGTAACACCAAGTTCACTGACTGCAATTCCGCAAAATCTTCAATCCGCTAAGGCTTTGGCGATGATTACCGATCGAGTGGGTACCGGCGTTATAACCCCCATTGAGATTGCCATCGATCTTGGTGCACCCCAGCTATCTGCCGATCCTGATATTGCTCTTGCTAAAATGACACTCATCACCCAGATACAAGATAATCCCCACACATTTCTAGTTGCTGCCGGACAAGAGCCAACATTTACAGATCCAACAGGGCAATACATGCGCATTATTGTTATAGCTACCGATGGTTTAGGTCATGCATCGACCAAAGATTTAGTGCAAAAGCTGCGATCTGATTTGATTCCGGAGGCGGGATTTCCTAAGAGTGCAAAGATCTATGTGGGTGGCGCACCAGCACAAGGTGTCGATTTAGTACATACAATTTTTGCAAGTTTTCCTTGGATTATTCTGCTCATACTGATTCTCACTTTCCTCATTCTTATGCGCGCAATGCGGTCGGTGATCTTGCCTATAAAAGCCATTGTTCTAGATCTAATATCTATTGCAACTGCTCTCAGTGCACTAGTCCTTGTCTTCAAATTTGGATTTGCATCATCACTCTTAGGCACTTATCACCTTGACCAAATAGAAGTCTGGGTTGTTATCTTTCTTTTTGCTGTTCTCTTTGGCCTATCGATGGATTATGAAGTCTTCCTAGTTTCTAGAATGCGTGAAGCGCGAGATAACGGCGCCAGTAATTCGCAAGCAATTGTCGAAGGTCTGGCACATACTGGAACCGTAGTGAGTGCAGCGGCAGTAATTTTAGTTGGTGCACTCAGTGGTTTAATAAACGGCCACTTTGCTGGTTTGCAGCAGCTAGGAATTGGTCTTGCGGTGGGTATCTTGATTGATGCCTCATTGATCCGGGGTCTGTTATTGCCAAGCTCCATGGTGTTGCTGGGCCGCTGGAATTGGTGGCTTCCAGGAGGAATTGCTCGAGTATTAAAAACTAAAGCCTCACCCCTGGATGAACCAGAAGTGAGGCTTTAGTCCCTCAAGTTAGTACTACTTCGTGATATTAATTGCAAAGTGGAACGCTGGAATTTGATATCCAAACGCTAACCCTGCGAAATCACGATCAAACGTTAAAACAGGAGTCATTCCATATGGAGTATTTCCATATGAAGGCTGCTGTGTATAAAGCAGTGGGCGAAGATCAATAACATGAGTCCCTACTCCGCCTAGAGCTTTTAGATGAACTACCAGATATCCATTTGAATTAAAGCCGCAGCCATATCCAATATAGCTATTGTCATATGTCACGGCCAACGTATTATCAAACTGGGTCCAGCCCACGCCTTTGATACTGATTGTAAACTCTTCGCCCTGTTTGAAGGAATTTGTAGGTGCTCCTGCGCCGCCCTTAGCAAATGCCTCAATAGATCCAGAGAGATCAGCTTTAGCTAGACCTAAACCAATAGTCTTACCATTCTTATCAAGGAAAGGCATAATGCTTTCTTTAACGTAGAAGGAGGTCTGAGCTTCGATCATGTCGCCTTGCTTAATCTGAATTACATGCCAACCACCAAGGTGATCTGGAATTGTAACCTCTTTGCTTATTGAGCTACCCGAAACATCAACCGTAGCCAACGGAATTGAGTTGTAAACCCAGCAAGTACCTGTCGTACAGTTAACGCGATTACCAACAACTGTTGCCCAAACAATTTGGTGAGATCCAGTAGTTGTTAATCCATTCACATTCACAGTTGTTTTACTTCCAACTGGGCCGCTCTCAACTGAAAGGGAGGCAACTGCCTTAGTAGCAGGATCCAATCCAATATTTGACAGAGTTGTGCGTGCAGATACTGATGGAGTTACCTTAGCTGGCCACTGAGTCCATGGCTTAAAAGCTCCATTATCCTTCGTAATTGTGAAGACTCCAGAGCCACTATTTGCATAAGGTACTGGTGACTGCATCACGTTTAAGTAAGAGAAGGAGATAGCTTCATTAGCTTGGACATAGTGCTTACCAACCCCACCTGAGGCCAAAATGACGGCAGTTGCTGTTCCTCTAGTCCAGCGTGCCATCATCTCACCCGCAAAGTGGTTGTCATAAATGAGAGCTGAACCAGCTGCATACAGCTTAGGTCCAAGGCCTGTATATGTAACGGTTATTGGGGTGCCGACTGGACCGCTCGTTGGTGTCATTGTGAATCCACGTGCTACTTGAATACCGCCATGGCCAGCGCCGACACCTGCTGCTATCGCATAGATGTCATGTACCCCGCCCCAGTCTGATGGAATCTTTGTTTTGAAAGTGAACGAGCCTGTGGCATCGGTTGTAACAGTTGCCATGTCAACGTTGTAGTTAACATAACTAGTTCCCATGTAGTTGACCGTATTTGGTTCTATTCCTGCGACCCAACTGGCATCAGATGTCGACCACGTTAACGTGAACGTTGCATTCGGCGCCATAGCTTTGCCCGACACAACCATAGGATCGCCCACAATGCCTTGTGCAGGAACAACGCTTAAGTTGACCATCGATTGAGGTGACGTAAATGCCGCAACCTTTGTTCCGGTAAAAGGAACTGCCGGAACATTTGGAATTCCAGCCGGGGCGACTAATGTGGCTCCAACAGCAGCATCTGCGCCACTTGCTGGATTCACCATGGCTACTGCCATGGTGAATACAACAACTGAACTAAGAGCAACTGCACTTCTTAATGTTCTACTTAACTGCGCTTTCATTTTCTTACCTTCTCTCCGAATAGTGATTTAAGCCTTTGGAAGTGCGTAAAGAGTCAACTTTGATGCATCTGTAAAGTTTGATGCCCAAGTTGCAGTTGCGCCTTTGAGAACTGGCGAAACGGTAACTGTGCGGTAGTAGCTCACTCGCTCATAAACAACGCTGCCATTTTCAACAACGCGCTTTCCGTTGAGCATTTTAGGAACTAGCTTGGTTGAAAGAACCTTCATGGATGTTGTGTCCTTAGCGACCATTGTGACTTTGTAGCTGATAATTCCTAATGTGTTGTACAAAGGTGCTGCACCAGTCTTAAGAATCGCGGTCCAGAAAGCTACTCCGCTGTGATTGCCGTAAGACATTGGGAGTGGATCTTTAACGCCTGCAACTTCGATAAATGCTTTAGCAGTGTTATTTGTATCCATCACTGCTCCGCCTTGATCGGCATTATTAGCATAGATTCGGAAGACAATTGTTTGACCAATAATGTATTCGCTGGCAATAGTGCAACCAACCCCAAAACGTGGAGCTAATGCGCCAGTTGAACCACTAGCCAATACTGTGTCAACGTAGATGTGAATTGGTGAGACTATGCCTTGAACTGGTACACCGACTTTTACATTAAAGACTGGTGAATCAATAGGTGAAAAAGCGGCGGCATCTGTTGGTGTGAATACTCCAGAAAGAGCAACTGCTCCTGCTGCAGCTGGTATCCACGAGCATCTAGCAACGAAAGGTGTCACTGTGGTCGTAGGAACTGCTTCGCAACCGACAATAGCTACTCCACCTGCAAAGAACTTTACGTTACCGGCGTTATTTGCCGTTGCATTGATTGTGATGGGAGCAAGTCCATAGACGCCGCTACCGCCCGAGAGGATTAGCGTTGATGCTGCTGGTGCAGCTTGCGCAGGTGTTCCTCCGACAAAAATACCGCCTATAAGTGCTACTGCACTGATGATTGCGGTTGATATCTTTCTGTTCATTTCAACTCCTTCTATATATAAGTACTACTTGAGGTTTGTTCAATTACTTTGTATTGATATTTCCACTAAGAGTGATCTTGAAAGCATTTGTCTCACTCTTTCCAGCTGTTGTTGACTTAATTGCAAAACTTCCAGTTACTTTCAACGTTCCCGTAGCTCCTGCATATTTACCAGTTCCACCATTAATTACTGCGTTTCCAGTAATCGCGATAGTTGTTGGCGCATCTGCATCTTCTGCACAAGCTTTGGCAGACGAGTCAAATGAAACTTTGAGTGTGTTGCCTCCACCGCTAAGAGTTCCAGAACCATTGAAAGAATCGCATTGGCTAGCTGGTGCCGCCGAACCTATTCCCTGTAAATCGCTTAAACCAAGTGCATTCGTTCCGGCTGCATCAACTGAAGTGACCTGAACATAGCTGTCTCCCCACAGAAGGCCAATTTTTCCAGTGTAGGTTCCATTGAAAGCTACAACCGCTGCAGTTGACTTAGTAGTTGCAGTCGCTGTTGGTTTAACTGTTGCCTTAACAACTGGCTTGGTAGTTGTATATCCAGTTGGGCACTTTGGTTTTGCCGCGGTAACCTTCTTAACTACAGTTCCTTTGTAACATGTGATGGTTTTTGTTGCTGCATTTGCACTGCTCACGCTAGACATTAATAATGCACTAGCACTAAGTACAACCAACACTTTTACTAAATATGATTGATTGATTGATTTCACTTTAAGCCTCATCTCTCCCTGTGGTTTTACTACTTACTTACAGGGAAATCCTTTCACTCAAGGCTTATTTATCGATGAAATCATTGAGGGGTACCTCTTTTGGGAGTATTACGTAAATCACTTTAGGTATCGAAAATATCTCGCAGGTCACATTTGAGGGGGCTGCTAATGCAGATTGTGATGCAAAAGCCAGAATCACTTCGCTAGGAAATCGGGGTACCGGAATGCAGGTTTTCTACTTAAGGATTAATTGCACCTATAGATAATAAAAATATAATCGTGCTACCAAGTGCTATTCGATAAATAATGAATGGCATAAAACTTTTCGTTTGGACGAATTTAAGAAGCCAAGCGATTACCGCATAACCAACAACAAAAGCTAACACGGTAGCTACAAATGTTTGACTCATAGAAAAAACTTGCAAGCCAGATTTATCTTCTAGAGCGCCTTTGAGTTGATATAAACCGCTACCAAATACTGCAGGTAGCGCTAATAAAAATGAATAACGCAGTGCAGCTTCACGCGTGTAGCCAAGTAAACGGCCCATTGCGATAGTGGCACCCGATCTGGATACTCCTGGCATTAGTGCCAAGGATTGTGCAAGACCATATAACAGACCGTGTGAAAGATTTAGATCCTCTAGCTTTCGAACTTTCTTGCCATAGTGATCCGCCCAGCCAAGAATAAGACCGAAAATAATCATTACTGAAGCAATCAGCCATAAGGATCGTAGTTCGTTGGTAATAATGTCTTTTCCTAGGTAGCCCAGAATTGCAATTGGGACGCTACCAATAATTATTAGCCAACCCATACGTGCTTCCTGTTTTTCTACATGTTCTAAGGAAATCCGTCGAATAGTTTGGTTAAACCATGCTGAAATAATTCTCTTAATGTCTTTTCTAAAGAAGATAAGAACGGCAAGCTCGGTGCCGATTTGAGTGATTGCAGTAAAGCGCGCTCCCGGATCTTGGGCGTTGCTGAAGAACTCCCCCGCAATTCTCTGGTGAGCACTAGAAGAGATTGGTAAAAACTCAGTTAACCCTTGCAAGATTCCTAAGAAAATAGTTTCGAACATCTATCGCGCCTTAATATCTGCCAATTGCTGGGCATGGGCTAAGTTATGTTCGCAGGCTTTGGTAATCAACTGCGTCAAAGTAACTGACCCTAATTCAGGATGTATGGAAGTCGAGTTCCATTGTTCTGCTGATATTGGCGTCAACGCAGTAACAACTAAGTTGCCAATACTCTCGATGAGTGCCAAAGAGTTTCGCCAATCCCGCCCCTGGTAGTTCAGGACGGTCGGGTACACGTCTTCATTGAAAGGGATAATCGGCGGATTATCAATTGTGAGCGCATTGAAATAGCGAGTCGCAAAATGCATTTCTCCGTCGGCAACGTGATGAATTACAAAGGCGCCTGACCATTGGCCATCTGTGATTGTTCGGTTGGCACTCTCATTATCGAACTCTTTAGCCTTTGTTATAAAAAGATCAAGGTTGTGGCGGTAAGTCTTTAGCAGCTCATTACTCATTGGGGCAGTCTACTTGGGGTTCTGGATTTTCCCCTGACTGACTCAGGCTACTTTGAATGTTCTGCAACCTCTTTGAGGCGTACGAGAGATTTAGCTACCGCCATTTGGGTCCATGGATATGCCTTGCGGGCGCGCAGCCATAGTTGAGAAATTAATGGAGCAAGAGTTCCATCAAAGACCTCTGTGACTAAAGTTTGATTTTCGGTGATAGCGCTTAATTGAAACCTCCAACGCCATCGTCCTAAGTGTCGCCAAGCGATTAGGGTGTTCTTTTCGTATTCCACGACGGTATTTGTAATTCGATAATCGATAACAAGATGCATCTTCATCCCAAATGTAGAGCCAAGGACTAATTCATCTGGCCCACTGATGTTTTGAGTAATTGTCTTTGTGCCATCGATTTCTTGATGTCTTCTAGGATTGGCCAAGATGGCGAAAATCGTCGAGCATGGTGCGTTAATGATGATTTGTGCAGATTTAATTCGCGGATTGCCAGTATCAACTATCTCTGAACGTATCGGAGCTTTGGTCATGCCTAGATTTTAACGAAAAATTGCCAGAACTTCTAGAAGATCGATCATTTAGCATTCAGAAATGGAATCGGCGCTCAAGATATTCTTCCGAGCTTTTAGACCAACA
>JBMOET010000012.1:0-29655 GCA_049314595.1 Candidatus Planktophila sp.
GACTCTAAACGATCACGCTCGAGCATGTTCTTAAAGTCCATATTTCCACCAACATTTAACTGATAGGTGCGATCTAAGTGCACTCCGCGATCCTGGAATAACTTGGCCATGATTCGGTGAGTAATTGTTGCGCCAACTTGGCTCTTGATGTCATCGCCAACGATTGGAAGACCTGCATCGGCAAACTTCTTTTCCCATACAGGATCTGATGCTATAAAGACTGGAAGTGCGTTAACAAAGGCACATCCGGCATCGATTGCACACTGGGCATAATACTTTGCCGCAACCTCTGAACCTACAGGTAGGTAGCAGATCAAAACATCGACTGCCTCATCCTTTAATACCTGCACGACATCTACATCTGGAGCATCTGACTCTGTGATGGTCTCTTTGTAATACTTTCCGAGTCCATCATTTGTGACACCGCGCAAAACTGGAATTCCAGTAGTTGCAACATCACTAAACTTAATTGTGTTGTTCTCGCTGGCCCAGATAGCTTCAGCTAAATCTAAGCCGACCTTCTTTGCATCAACATCAAATGCTGCAACGAACTTGATGTTAGAGATGTGGTATCCCCCAACAACAGCGTGCATCAATCCTGGAATCTCCTGATCAATGGCAGCGTCCTTGTAATAGGTCACTCCCTGAACTAGTGAGTTGGCGCAGTTTCCTACGCCAATTATTGCAACACGGATGTCGCCTTTACCGGTCGTTATATTCACTTTCATTTCCTCTCGGTTTTGATCATGTCTTCCAGCCAAGCGATCTCTCGATCAGCTGATTCCAGTGAGTGACGTCGCCACTCTTCTAGATATTTATCGATTCCAATTGGTGACTTCTCGAGTTCACCACGCAGAATCTCTGCCTTCTCCTTGAGACGGCGATGGCGCCCCTCAAGAATTCGTACTCTGTTATTTGCAGATGTTGGGGAGAAAAATGCAAAGCGGATTTCAAAACCTTCGTCCTCCCACGTATCGGGGCTGACTGTCTCGGTGAGATCTGAAAAACGGGTTAATCCCTTATCGGTGATGGCATAGACGATGCGCGAGCGCCGTGAGGTGCTCTCCATCTGGCTCTCTTCAATAACGCCGCCTTCAACCATCCGGCGAAGCTGCGGATAGAGCACTGAGAATGAGAGCGCACGAAATGGTCCAAAGATCGCTCCCATGCGCTTTCGCAGCTCATAGCCGTGAAGGGGGTTCTGGGATAAAAGGCCTAGGAGGGCGAATTCGAGTGAGTCACTGCGTGAGCGCATTCCTGCCCCTTCCCTTTCGGCATATATATCGATTCGATATATCGAACCGTAATGTAACCCGATATGTAATTCGCTGCAACTCGAGGCAAATCAGGTGTGGCGTACGCCTCAGTACCCCACCTTCGGCCCTTACTCTCATCTATAGCGCCTATCAAAGCCGATAGGCCCTTAGGAATAGGACGTTAGATGTCTCTACTTACATGGAAACTGCATGGAGATGGAAAATCAATATCCCAAGGCGATGTCGTCTCAACCGATGAACGCCTGACCTGGCCTCGCACGATCGGTGTTGGCTTACAACACATCGCTGCGATGTTTGGTGCAACCTTCCTCGTTCCAATCATCACTGGCTTCCCACCAACGACGACTCTGTTCTTCTCTGGCGTCGGAACACTTCTATTTTTAGCCCTTACTCAAAATAAAGTTCCTAGCTACCTAGGTTCATCCTTTGCCTTCTTAGCCCCCATCGCTGCTGCCAAAACAAGTGGCGGAATGGGTGTTGCACTCGGTGGCGTTGTTGTTACCGGTGTGATCTTGGCTCTAGTTGGCCTGATCGTTCGCCAAGCAGGTATCGGTTGGATCAACTGGTTACTTCCTCCAGTTGTTACCGGAACCATCGTGATGGTTATTGGTTTGAACTTAGCTGGGGCTGCAAAGAATAACTTTGTTGCAGGTCCAACAGTTGGTCTTGTCACCCTTGCCTCAATTGCAGTAATCGCAGCATTCTCCCGAGGCTTCTTAAGTCGCATTAGCATTTTTGCTGGCTTAGTCATTGGCTACGCAGTTGCCTATGCAATGGGAGATGTTTCAACTGATGGAATTAAGGCAGCCAAATGGTTTGCAATGCCAACGTTTACTAATCCAACATTTGATGGCAAGGCGATCGTCTTGTTCCTACCAGTTGTACTTGTACTGATTGCAGAGAACGTTGGTCACGTTAAGGCCGTAGCTGCAATGACTGGTAAGAATCTCGATGATCAAATGGGTACTGCACTAATGGCCGATGGAATTGCAACAACGCTTGCAGGTTTCGGTGGCGGCTCAGGTACTACAACATATGCCGAGAACATCGGCGTTATGGCTGCAACTCGCGTGTATTCAACGGCTGCATATTGGATTGCCGGAGTTGGAGCAATTGGTTTATCACTTTCGCCTAAGTTTGGTGCTGTTTTGAGCTCTACTCCAGTGGGCGCACTTGGTGGCGTCGGCGTAGCACTCTTTGGAATGATTGGTGTACTTGGTGCACGAATCTGGATTGAGGGCAAGGTTGATTTTGCTAACTCAACTAACTTGATAATTGCAGCTTCGGCTTTGATTATCGGTATTTCAGATATGTCATGGACTCGTGGAGATTACACATTCAGTGGAATCATCAATGCAACGCTAGTTGCCATTGTCGGTTACAGAGTTCTCCACTCAATTGCAACATCTCGAGGTAACAACTAATCTAGTTATATGGTGATTCCATCGCGGCTTACTGAATATCTCGTGGCCGCGATGGTCATCATGTTGGCACCAGGACCAAGTGTTTTATTTACAATCGCCCGCGCAATTGCATGGGGGCGCAAAACAGCGGTCGCTACAGTTGCTGGCAACGCATTGGGGATGTTTGTTTTGTCAGTATTTGTTGCACTTGGCCTTGGTCCTATCTTGCAGCGATCTGATGTAGCTTATAAATCTGTTCAATGGGGTGGCGGACTTTACTTAATGTACTTAGGAGTCGATGCAATTAATCATCGACGCGTGCATGCAGCTGACATGACGAACCAAGGGGACATTGCTCCAAGTGTGAGGCGCTCAATTCGAGATGGCTTCTGGGTAGGTGCCTTAAACCCAAAGGCAATAGTTTTCTATGCCGCTGTCTTACCTCAATTCATCGATCGTGAACGAGGCAGCGTGACGGCACAGTTAATCCTTCTTGGTGCTATCTTCTCGATTCTTGCATTTCTATCCGATGGGACCTGGGGAATATTGGCCGGTACTGCACGCCAGTGGCTGGCAACGGATCCAAAGCGACTTGAAAAAATGCGCGCTACTGGTGGATCGGTAATGATTCTTCTGGGCATAGCAGTCTTGATATCTGCAATTGTCAGTGGCTAAGGGCAGACTAGGCCCATGAGAAAACCCATAAAACCAGCGCGCGAAAACATATCCCCCTCAGATTTAACCTTTGGCCTCTCTACGTGCAAACGTTGTCTGTGGATTAAGTACTGGTACAAAGTGATTATGCCTGGCCAGTTTCCACTGGTTGGAACCTTTGCAAGCATGCAGGAAGAGCATTTTCATCGCGCCGATATGCCTACTATCGATTCATCACTTCGCGCCGGCACCATCACAAAGTGGGGTGAGTGGGTAAAAAGTAAGCCGCTTCAGATTAATGGCAGCGATACACGATGGCGCATTCTGGGTAAATATGATTGTGTCTCTACAAATGATGATGGAACTATTGGACTCATCGACTGCAAAGTCTCTGATAGCGCACGTGATAGCGGTGCCTTCTACTCCCCTCAGCTAGAGGCTTATGCATATGCATTAGAAAATCCCGCTGCAGGAAAAGCTGCCAGTGTGGCATCGATTGGTTTACTTGTGTGGAATCCAGTGTCGGCAATTGGTATAGATAAAAACTCTTATGGTTTTTCAGTGACGCAAAAGTATGTACCGGTTGAGCGAGATATTCCAAACTTTCTGGCAACGATTGAAGATTTCATCAACGTACTTGAAGGTGAGCTTCCAGAGTCTGGACCAGAGTGCCAAACATGTACATACCTTGGTGCTCGAAATGGACTAGATTCGCTTTAATCCTCTTCGCCGGCCACGTTAATATCTTCAGGCTTGCTCTTCTTGGGCGCATAGATATCGACGTACTCTTGTCCTGACATCTCGGCAATCTTTGCAACGATTTGATCAGTTACGGTGCGCAGATACTGCAGATCGGTTGAGTCGCCATCAAAGTACATCGGTTCGCCAAATACCATTCCAACGCGGTGAAGATTGGGAATTACTTGTCCCGTTGGTTGAATCTTGTCGGTGTTTGACATTGCCACTGGAATAACTGGGGCGCCTGACTCAATAGCTAGGCGAGCGATTCCCGTGCGGCCTTTATAGAGACGGCCATCGGGTGAGCGTGTTCCTTCAGGGTAGATTCCTAAGCACTTACCTTGAGCCAACACTTGAAGTCCTGTAATCAAGGCCGCCTCAGAGCGTCGGCCACCCGAGCGATCGACGGGAACTTGACCCAATGCTTTGAAGGTTACTTTCTTGAGCAGACCCTTTGGCCCCGGAGAAGTGAAGTACTCGCTCTTAGCTAGAAACGTTACCTTGCGGGGCACAACCAATGGCATAAATATCGAGTCGCTAAAAGATAAATGATTAGAAGCGATAATTACTGGCCCTTTAGCTGGCACGTTGCGCAAACCTTTAACCTTTGGGCGAAAGGCGCTCATCAAGAAGGGGGTCAAGAAGGCCCTCAAAATGCCGTAAGGAAGGTTGTTAAACACGTGCCTAATTTACCTCGGTATCGCTGCATATGACACTATCTGAGGGTGAGCAAAGAGCCGAATTTACCCGATAACCAGGGTGAGGATGAGAACGAACTCATTCGCAGCGAATTTGATGCAATCGTGGAGGGACTTTCTCTCGATGAATCCTCCCCAACAACCTATCTCGATGAGTTAGATAGTTTTGATCGTGCCGACAGATTTATTGCACCGGCTCCCCCGGCACAGAGCCTTCGCGCAACTTTTCTTAACGCAAAAGATGCAATTGTGCGCTGGTTCAATCGTGGTCACCACGATGATGACGGAAGCAGGGTATGAGTAATTTTCGTTGGGGAATTTTAGGAACCGGTGGAATCGCCTCGGCATTTGTTGAGGATCTTAGATTAGCTGATGGTCATGTTGTGACAGCTGTTGGATCGCGCTCACTTGGCTCAGCACAAGAGTTTGCAAAGAAAACTCCGGGAGCACTGGCATATGCCAGCTACAAGGATTTAGTTCAGGATAAGAATGTTGATGCGATTTATGTTGCGACTCCACATCCATGGCATAAAGAACACACATTGCTTGCACTCAATGCATCAAAACCAGTTCTTTGCGAAAAACCTTTTGCAATTAGCGCAGTTGAAACTCAAGAGATGATAAATGCCGCGCAAGCAAATAACGTTGCATTACTTGAAGCGATGTGGACCAGCTATCTGCCGCATATTGCTACCGTTCGCGAAATATTGACCAGTGGGGTTCTAGGTGAAATTTATAGCGTGGAGGCCGATCACGGCCAACGTTTAGCAGATAGAGGAATCGCGCGACTTGTTGATCCTCACCTTGCCGGTGGAGCTTTACTTGATTTAGGAATCTATCCAGTTTCATTTGCGCATTTGGTTTTGGGAGCCCCTGACACGATTACATCGAGTGCCGTAATGACCGATCGCGGTGTAGATGCCCAAACAAGTGCGATCTTCGATTACAAGAATGGTGCTCAAGCAATCATCACTACAAATATGATCGCCCGAACACCATGTCGAGCAGTGATCTCTGGATTGTTGGGACGTTTAGAAATCGATAGCATTTTCTATAACCCTGCACCAATGCGGGTAGTGCTCACTGATGGCACGACAACGCAATATCCAAACACTTATCGCGGCCACGGGCTTCGTGAACAAGCAGTTGAAATGGCGCACGTTGTCACCAGTGGCCAGTTGGAATCACCGTTAATGCCATGGAGTCAGACTCTGGCAGTTATGCAGACGATGGATCAGATAAGAAGTCAGATAGGCCTTACATATCCCTTTGAAAACTAGCGGCGAGCTAAATCAGCTACGCCAACAAGTCCAGCTTCATTGCCTAACTGGGCGGCGATAATCTGCGGATATGGGTGTTTGCCGGCAAATGGCATATTACGATGAAGAGATTCACGCGTTGGCGCCAGGAGAATTTCACCTGCATCGATGACTCCCCCGCCGATCACAACACATGCCGGATCTAGCAATACCGATAGTGATGCGATTCCAGCACCTAACCACTGACCAGTTGTGTTAAAGGCTGCTAAGGCAACTGGATCTGCATCTCGGGCTGCCTCAGTAATTGCCTGGCCAGTTAATCCGGCAACTGTGCCATCTCCTCTAGATAATAAATTTCTAGCAACTTCAGGACTTGCATTGATTGCTTCTCTAGCATGACGCAATAGCGCATTGCCTGATGCATATTGTTCAAAGCAGCCACGTGCACCGCATCCACATAGGTGTCCTTCTGGCACAACTCGCAAATGACCAAACTCTGCAGCGATACCAAATGCACCTCGGTAGAGCGAACCGTTAACAACGATGCCTCCACCAATTCCTGTTCCTACTGTCAACATCATCATGTGCTCTTGATTGCGCCCAGCACCAAACGTGGCTTCTCCCCATGCAGCTGCATTCGCATCGTTTTCTATAACAACACGTAGGCCGATCAGTTGAGTGAGCTCGCTATCTAAATTAACGCCGTTCCAATCGGCGATATTTGGAGTTGCCAACATTGTTTTACGATCTGACGAAACAAAGCCTGCAGCAGATACTCCAACCGATGAAACTTTGTACTGGGCTAAAAGCTCTTTAGCAATATCGGCGATCGCCAACGTTAATGCCCTGCCACCTTGATGCGGTGTATCTTTTCTTGCCGTTGCTAAAACTTTACCGTTTTCATCGACGACTCCGCCTAAAACTTTAGTGCCACCGACATCAATGCCAATCGAATTTGACAAGTTAAGCCTCTAATGCACTCTTGAGTTGCGCAAGTGCCGCTTCGATCGTTGCCTTTTCCGCCTTTTGACGCATCATGGCTGGAATCGGCATCGATAAATCAACCGTTAATGAGTAGGTAACCTGTGTCGTATCATCATCAATACGTGAAATTTCATAAGAGCCATCCATAGCGGTCAGCAGATCGGCATCATCGAGTGAGAAACTCAATGTCGATGGAGCCTGCGACCAGTCGTAATCCAAGATAACGCGATCCTTCATCATTCCAGCGTCGATAGTCATCTTTGCCTTTGTAATTCGGCCATGGTCATCTTTGGCTAACACCTCAACGGCCTTGATCGAGGAGGACCACTCTGGGTACTTATCGAGGGCAAAAAGGAGGTCTGAAACTGCCGACAGTGGGGCTTCAATGGAAATCGTGGATGTACTCAAATCGCTCATGTCCAAAGTTTACCCCTCTTCCCTATTTGTGAAACTCCACGCTAGCGTTAGCGCCATGAATGAAATCACTAACCCAGCCCTTGTCCCTGCAGCAACCGCCGGCAACCTGACTAATCTGATCGCAGAGAGGGCCTGGTTTGAGCCAGAGCGCATCATTTTATCTAGGCCACTTGGCGATGGTTGGCAGAGCGTAACTGCTCGTGAAGCAGAACAGGAGATTCGCGCCACCGCTAAAGGTCTCATTGCCGCCGGTATTCAAATTGGTGATCGCGTCGCGATTATGTCGCGCACTCGTTATGAGTGGACGATTCTAGATTTTGCTATTTGGTTTGCCGGGGCGATCGTTGTTCCGGTTTATGACACATCCTCGGCCGAGCAAATCGATTGGATTCTTAACGACTCAGGCTCGGTTGGAATTATCGTTGAAACTCCAGCCTTGCGCGAGTTAGTCACCTCAGTTTTACCATCACATACTAAACATATGTGGACTATGACAGAGGATGTTTTAAGTATCTTAAAAAACGCTGGAGCCCATATTGGCGACGATGAAATAGATCGCCGTAGAAATACATTGGTGCCAGATACCATCGCAACTATTATTTATACATCTGGAACAACAGGTAAGCCAAAAGGTGTTATTTTAACTCATAGCAATTTCTTATCAGAGTGTGGCAACGTAGTTCAGGGAGCGTCAGACTTGTTCCTTAAGCCACATGGGTCAACGCTCTTGTTCTTACCGGTTGCCCACGTCTTTGGTCGTATGGTCGAAATCGGTGCAATCGCAGCCGGTCTGCACTTAGCTCATTGCAGCGATCCTGTGGGAAGACTTCCGATGGATCTAGCCTCGTTCAAACCAACATTTGTACTTGCAGTTCCGCGTATCTTTGAAAAGATTTACAACGGAGCAGAAGCACGAGCAGTGGCTGCCGGCAAGGGTAAAATTTTTGCTAAGGCAGCAGAAGTTGCGATTGCATACTCAGAAAGCCTCGATAAGAAATCAGTCTCGCCCTTGCTTTCCATCAAGCACAAGCTCTTTGACAAGCTCGTTTACTCAAAGATCCGCGCCGGTATGGGCGGAAATGTAGAGGCGGCAATTTCTGGAGGCGCTCCCCTGGGTGTACGCCTAGGGCACTTCTATCGCGGCGCAGGCATCACAATCTTGGAGGGCTATGGCCTGACTGAAACAACTGCTGGTGCAACGCTGAACGTAACGGCCGCACATCGTGTCGGCTCAGTTGGTCGCCCCGTCCCCGGCACGTCAATCAAAATTGCCGATGATGGTGAAGTTCTTATCCGCGGTCCAATTGTTATGCGCGGTTACTGGAATAACACTGCCGCCGATAGCGAAGTCTTTACCAGCGATCGCTGGTTTCAATCAGGAGATCTTGGCAAGCTCGATGATGAAGGCTTCCTCTATATTGTTGGTAGAAAGAAGGAGTTAATCGTTACTGCAGGCGGAAAGAACGTGGCTCCAGCTGTACTTGAAGATCGTTTACGCGCTCATCCACTTGTAAGTCAGTGCATGGTCGTTGGCGATAACCAACCATTTATCGCAGCCCTTGTAACCATCGACCAAGACTCTTTAAAGAGTTGGGTTGCAAACAATAAAAAAGAGGGCGCATCTATGCAGGATTTAGCACACGATCCTGATTTGATCTCAGTGATTCAAACTGCAGTTGATGATGCCAATAAGGCAGTCAGCAAAGCCGAATCGATTAGAAAGTTTGTCATACTTCCAACTGACTTTACGATTGCAGGTGGGCATCTAACTGCCAAACTATCAATCAAACGACACGTAGTTGCCAAAGAGTTCGCCAAGGAGATTGAACAACTCTTTACAAAGTAACACCAATGTGAGCGCACATGAGCGAGTAAAACTCGCACAGGAGTTACACGATGGCATAGCCCAAGATCTCGTGGGGTTGAGTTATTTCATCGATTCACTTGTGGCCCAGATCAATACTCCTGATCAGCTTCGTGGTGATCTTCGCCAGCTCCGATTCAATATCACCGAATTAATCGAGCGAGTTCGCCGTGAAATCTTTCAGCTTCGCGCTGCACCTATGCAGATCGACCTCACGCAAAAAGGTGATCAACAGTATGAGTTATCGCGCGTATTCAACGAGTTGATACGAAATATTTATGAACACTCACAGGCCAGCGAAATCGAATTGATGATCGCTGATAACGGCATAGGTGGGGCTCATATGAAAGATGGACATGATGGTCTTCGAGGTGTCACCGAACGTATAAAGGATCTAGATGGAACTATCTCCATTGATTCCACAGAAACTGGAACTCGCATCTCTATGAAGATTCCGCGGTCAGATACATGATGCGCGTTGTCATAGTCGATGACCACGCCATAGTTCGTGAAGGTCTCAAGCGCGCACTTAATGAGGGCGGATTTGAAGTGGTATCGGAGGCGGCAACACAGGCCCATGCCCGCATCGTTATCGCACAAGCAAATCCCGATGTGATTATTGTAGATCTCAATCTTCCAGATGGAAGTGGCTTCGACATAATTTCTTGGGCTCGAAAGATCTCTCAAACACTAGGGATCGTCGTCCTAACTCTAAGCCACGATGATGCACATCTGATTGCTGCGATGCAGGCCGGTGCCAGTGCATTTGTCAGTAAGAGTGCTCCGATGGTTGAACTTTTAGCAGCCATTGAGTTCTCAACTAAATCACCTTTAAGTTTTTCAGCTAAGGGATTAGGTAAGGCAATCAAGGCCAACAAAGATGGTTTTCACTTAACTCCACGAGAGTTCGATGTATTGGCACTTCTACCAACAGGTGCCACCACGGAAATGATTGCAAAGGCGCTATTTTTAAGTGAATCGACAATCAAAACACACTTGTCTTCGATCTTTAGAAAGTTAGAGGTTACAAATCGTACGTCAGCAGTCAATAAAGCAAGGATAAATAATCTAGTTATGTAATAGATCTGAAAACTCTTTAGCCCATAACTCCCAACGCCACTGCTTTTCAATCCACTCTCGACCTGCAAGACCCATCACTTGACTGCGTTTGGAATCACTTAACAACTCAATGGCTGCAACGGCAATCGCTGCAGCATCTAAACCATCTACAACTAACCCAGTGACTCCTTCAACAACGGCATCAGGTGCTCCGCCAGATTTACCGGCAATAACTGGCAGGCCACATGCACTTGCCTCTAAGTAGACAATACCTAAGCCTTCAACTTCAAGACCAAAGAAGCGAGATCTAGATGGCATTGCAAAAACATCCCCAATAGATATGTAGCGTGGTAGCTCAGAGTATTGAATTCGTCCAATGAAACTAACGCATGAAGTGAGGTTGTATCTATTTACTAGCTCGACCAAATGTTTTCGGTAAGGCCCTTCACCAACCAACACTAAATGCGCTTCGGGAATGAGCTGAACAATTGCCTGCATAGCTTCAATGAGCTTGTCCTGGCCTTTACGATGCACCAATCTTCCAACCGAGACTAAGATTTTTTTGTTCTCAAGACCTAGCTCTCTCTTGAGATCACTTGCATCAGTTGGCTTAAAGTGCTCAATATCTATTCCAGGAGCGATCTTCACCATGGCTTGCGCCGCTTTCTTACTTAAAGCGGCAGAGATTGCATTCTTCGTGAAATCACCTAAATATGTCAAAGCATCGGTTGTGTTGCCAATTCGGCGCATGATCAGATTAAATGGAAAAAGCTTTGACCACCACACCTCATGCCCATGAGTCAGAGCAACTATTCGCCGGGCGCCGGCCCTTCGTAGAGTTGATGACATCCATGCCAAAGGCGCAGCTGCGCCAAATGCCACAACAGGAATCCCCTCCTTTTTTATTACTGCAGCAACGGCGCGAGTAATTCTGGGAGTTGGCAACAAAATCTTTGCTCTATCCCGAATAACCGTAACGCCACAATTAACCTGCCACGTGTGATCGTATTGTGCGGTATCGCCTTGCTGTGATGTGTAAACAGTTACAGATCCAAAGGGCATACGTTCAATTAATCCAATGATGAAGGTCTCAATACCTCCTGCTCTTGGACCAAAATCATTCGTCACGAAAATAGTTGTCTTAATAACGGCGTGCCCCAACTAATGGCTTTCGACCCAGGGAGCCACTCGTTGTGACCTTTACTCTAGAGCCCGATCGCGGAGCGTGAACCATCTTGCCGCCGCCTAAATACATTCCAACATGGGAAACTGGACGACCATAAAATAGTAGATCTCCGGGCTTGAGTGCTTTCAGCGAGACCTTCTTTCCCATTCGAGACTGCGCCGCCGATGAGTGCGGAAGAGAGACTCCGGCAGCTTGGTAAGCGCGCATAGTTAATCCAGAACAATCCCAGGTCACTAAACCCGCTGCACCGAAAACATATCGATCGCCAATCTGTTTGAGTGCAAATTTCAGGGCAGTACCTGCACGTCCTGAGACCCCAGATGCCGATCGCGCCGCTAATTTGGAAGAGGCTTGATCTGCATCCTCTTGCGCAGCAGCTAACTTAGCTAAGCGCTCTCGATCGGCCTTCTTTAACTTTGATAGTAGGACTTCGGCCTCTTTTAGCTTTGAAAGAGCCAGAGCAGATTGGGCCTTAAATTTTTTCTGCGCGGCAGTTACTAGTGCTAATTTGTCATTGACAGTTAATGTTGTTGCACTTAAACGCTGTTGTGCCGCCTCATATTTTCTGAGCTCTGCCGATTTTCTACGGGTAATAGCATCTAGAGCGCCAGCTGATGAAAGATAGAGAGTTGGATCAGAGGAGAAAAGTAACTCCAAACTCTGACTTAGGCCTCCAGCTTTGTACTGTTCGATAGCAATTGATCCGAGAGATTTTTGAAGTGTGCTCAACGTCTGGCCTTGGACAGCGGCCTTAGCCTTAATCCCATTGAGAGTCTTAGTCAGGGCATTTAATTTTACTTTTGCTTCTTGTGCACCTTCAGCGGCGCTGGTGGCATCTTCCTCTAACTGCAAAACCTTGGCCTGAACCTGTGCCAATGTTTGAGCCGCATCTGCTGCTGGCATCAAGGTGACAATTAAGCAGATAGCGCCTAAAGCCCCAGCTATCCAGGTGCGGGAAATGGCTAACACACATCACAGGCTAACTACCTTTAACCCATCGGCTCAACTTATAGCGGGCCTTAATTCTGTGAAGTAGGGGTGAAACTGCCATGATTGGCGCCATGGGCATCTCATTCTCACTAGTTGTGGGTGTTGATGGCTCTACATCATGGGCCAATAACTCATCTGGCATCAGCACGCCAGCTGATCGAGCCGACTTTCTGGCAAGGCGAGCAGGCTTTGACTGCATCATTATCGGTGGCAATACCGCTCGCTGTGAGCCATATTCAAAGACGCCTGTTCCCCTTGTCATTATTTCTCGCAGCGATGTAAATCCTGTGCCAGAAAATCCGATTGCCCATGTGTGGAGAAAATCTATCGGTGAGGCAATAACGCAGGCTAAAGCGCGCTTTGGTGAAAATATCCACATTGAAGGTGGCATCACGTTGATAAAGGAGCTGCTAGCAGCTGATGCAATTGATGATCTTTATCTAACCATTACACCTGCAATTGGTGGATTAAATATATTCGATTGGAAATCTGCGCTGAAGAGTTTTAATCATCACACGGTGTCTGAAATAAATGGAACTACTTTCTATCATGCTTGGAGATCAGAAGGCGGAAATTAGAGCAACGCCAGTGACGGCCAAAGTAATTCCAACATACTGCACAGCCTGTAATCGTTCATGCAGAAAACGAAAAGCAAGAACGGCAGTTGCTATCGGATATAGCGATCCAAGAACCATAGCAACGGCAACCGATCCATTATTACAAGCAACGCCTAAAAGTAGGTTGGCAAGAAAATCGGCAACTCCCATGAAAATAAGTCCAGGAAACTCCACTGCTGCAAAGTTGCCCATAGTTCGAAACTTAACTGCTAATGCCACAGTGACTACAAAGGTTGCAGCACGCATCATGACCATAGTCATCAATGCGCTGGTTTGTGAACCTATCGAGATAAAAGTCAGTGCAGTGCCAAAACCACAGGCAGCGCCAATGGCAAGTAGAAGCGGTCGAAGTGGCAGACTTGAACTTAGCTCTGGTCCACTTGCACAGAAAACACCAACAAAGGCTAGAACAACACCTATAGATGTAAGCGTAGATAATTTTTCGCCATGCACAATTGCATATGTCAATGGAATCACTGCACTGAGGGCACTAATGGGTGAGACAACACCCATGCTGCCAGTTGCAAGACCGGCATATAAGCAGGCTAAGCCGAAGTAACCAAGAAGCCCGGCACAAATTCCGGGAATAATAAAACCTAAATCGGCAAAGAGATCGTGATGAGAGTTCAATGAGATTAGAGTTAATACAAGACCAAAAACTAAGCCCAATACTTGCGAAACTCCTAGAACTGCTAAAGGCGGATGTTTTTTACTAAGGCGACCACCTTCAAAATCAGCGCTACCCCATAAAAGACTTGAAATAAGCGCTAATAGTGATGCCATACATACAAGGCTACAGCCCCGCCTCCCCGAATATCGCGTTCTAATTCCATACCCTAAGACAATGGATGCCGCCGCCTTTGAACGTTTAATCGATCAACTGCGGACCTTCACGCCCAGAGCAGAGGTTGTTCTTGAGGAAGTGCCGGCCCCGCAGAAGTTGGCAACGTATGCCTTCGCCTTTTCAGCCGATGTCAGCAATGGTCTTCTTGGCGATAATGAAGATGAGATCGCTTCTGGTCGTTTTGTTTTGCTTCATGAACCAGGTGGACAAGAAACATGGGATGGTGAGTTTCGTTGTGTGACATTTGTGCGAGCAGATGTCGATGTCGTTATGCAGTCCGATCCCTTGTTGCCAGAGGTTGGTTGGAGTTGGTTCTTGCAGTCATTGGCAGATAGCGATTGTGAAATCACGGCTCCCAGTGGGACCGTTACTAGAGTTTCAAGTGCATCCTTTGGCAAGTTATCACCGCGCAATGATGAATCAGAGATCGAGATTCGTGCATCGTGGACACCTGTGGTGGTAGATCCTGCAGAACTGATTAAACATATTGCTGGTTGGTGCACCCTTATCTCTGAAGTTGCCGGCCTAGAACCAATTCCAATGGGCGTATCTGCAATAAATGAACAAAGACGCCGTTAGGAATTTCCATGGAAGATGTTGTACAAGCAGTACCTCTGCTCTCACCTGCTGGTGGAACTCCCGCGGTTGTTGAAACTGAAGCTGCATTAACTGATGTAATCTCGCAATTAAGTAAAGGTACCGGCCCGTTTGCAGTAGATGCAGAACGAGCCTCTGGCTTTCGATATAGCGCCCGTGCTTACTTGATTCAAATTAAGCGCAACGGGGGCGGCCTGCATCTGATCGACCCCATTCCCTTTGGTTTAGCCCATCCGCTTATCGCCGAATTAAATGAGTTACTTAATACTGATGAAGTCATCTTGCATGCAAGCACACAAGACCTACCCTGTCTGCGTGAAATAGGTATTAATCCAACGCATCTATTTGATACTGAACTAGCTGGAAGAATTGCAGGACTACCCCGTGTTGGTCTTGGCCCACTGCTGGAATCTCTTATGGGAGTTACATTAGCTAAAGAACATAGCGCAGCAGATTGGTCGACGCGTCCACTGCCACAAGAGTGGTTAACGTATGCAGCCCTTGATGTTGAGTTACTTGTAGAACTTCGTGATGCAATGTATGAAATTTTGGCAAAGGCTGGAAAATTAGCATGGGCTCAACAAGAGTTCGCAGCAATATTAAAAGCGCCTGCTCCCCCACCACGTGTTGATCCTTGGCGGCGAACATCAGGAATGCACAAAATTAAACGCAGAGATCATTTAGCAATCATCAAAGAAGTCTGGCTTGCACGCGATAAAATTGCATCCAGTAAAGATATCGCTGGAGGAAAACTTCTCAATGATTCAGCGATTGTCGAGTTAGCACTTGCTGCGCCAACTACAAAAAAAGATTTCGAAAGAGCACTTCGTCCCCTGGGGCTTCGTGCACGGTGGTTAGAAAATGTAACGACGTGGCTGGATGCAATCGCGCAGGCAGTTTCATTACCTGAAAGTGATTGGCCGGCGCTTCGCACTAACGCCGATACATTGCCACCAATAAAACTTTGGCGCGATCGCTTTCCTGAAAAATACGCTCCCCTATCTCATGCGCGAGCCAGTATCGATCTGGTTGCAGAAGCCAATCAGATTCCAGTTGAGAACTTGATCTCACCTGAAATCATTCGCCGAATCTGCTGGCAGCCTCCTGCCGGATCTACGTCTGCATATGACGAAGCAGCAGTCAGAGCGGCGATGAGTGCGCTAGGTGCCAGAGCCTGGCAGATAGATTTAGTCGCAGCTGCAGTGGCTGGCGCTCTTCTTGAGCGAGAGGCGCTGATCGTTGCGGAGCCGGTTCTTGCCGAAGAGCCTGTGGTCGAAGCCACAACCCCTGAGTAATGAATTACGCAACGAAAGAGTTGCGTAATTAGCCGGCATCGTCTAGATTTTCACCCATGCTCAGCTCATTCATCATCGCATTGCGCGAAGGTCTCGAGGCCGCCCTTATCGTTGGAATCCTCATTGCCTACGTCCAAAAGAGCAAGCGCGAGCCGCTATTGCGCTATGTATGGCTCGGTGTGGGCGCTGCAGTAGCTCTTAGCCTTGGCTTAGGCGCCATTCTTAGCTTTAGCTCCAGATCCCTCTCTGAAACAGGAACGGCGTTATTTGCCGGGGTCAGCTCTTTTGCTGCAGTAATTCTTGTTACCTGGATGGTTTTTTGGATGAAGGCCACGTCGAAGAATTTACGTTCAAACATAGCTACGAAAGTTGATGGCGCATTTCTAACTGGCCCTATAGCCCTTGCTGGAGTCGCATTTTTAGCTGTGGTTCGCGAAGGCCTTGAGACATCGATATTTGTATATACCAACTTTAAAAGCGTGGCAGATCCTCTAGGCTCAGCCCTTGGATTACTAGCTGGATTTGCGCTCTCAATTACTCTGGGCTACCTAATCTTTAAATCTGCGATAACTATTAACCTCTCTAAGTTCTTTACCTACACCGGAATTGCCTTGATCATCGTGGCCGCTGGCGTACTCTCATATGGAGTTCATGAGTTTCAAGAGTTGGGCTATCTTCCAGGCGCAGATTTCTATGCCTTTGATCTGACCTCGGTGCTTGGCACTGATTCTTTGGTGGGCGCGGTCCTATCGGGTGCAATCGGCTTTGACTCCAGTACATCATGGCTGCAACTTGGCATCTATGTGCTCTATCTCCTAACAGTTCTTAAGATTTACCTCGGTAAAGACTCCACAAAGGCCACTGCGCGCGCCTAAGATTCAAAGGTGTTACAAAGCTCTACTGACGAGTAACATAAGGCCCATACCGTGGAGCAAAGGATGTTTTCTATGTCGCGCAGAGTTGTCTTAGTTGATGCAGTACGCACACCATTTGGCAAGGCCGGCGGAATGTATGCCGGAACCCGTGCCGATGATTTGATGGTGCGAGCAATTCGAGGACTGCTGGATAGAAATCCACAGGTTGAGCATTCACAGATCGATGATGTTGCAATTGCAGCTGCGACACAGACTGGTGATCAAGGAATGAACATTGGTCGTAGCGCAGCCTTATTGGCCGGCCTTCCTAACACGGTTCCTGGTTACTCAATCGATCGTTGGTGTGCTGGCGCACTGACTGCGGTAACAACTATCTCCGGTGCAATAGCTATGGGTGCAAATGAGATTGCTATAGCTGGCGGAGTAGAACATATGGGTAACCATCCAATTGGTGATGGCTTAGATCCTAATCCTCGTTTTTTAGCTGAGCGAATTGTCGAGCAAGATGCACTTGCAATGGGTGCAACCGCTGAACGCCTCCATGATCGTTTTCCTTCGATTACAAAACTACGCGCAGATACATACGCATTTAACTCTCAAATGAAAACAGCAAAGGCATATGAAGCCGGCTTCATTCAAGGTGATTTAATTCCTACAGCTGCGCGAAGTGCAGAGCTGGGTTGGACCGTTGCAACAGTTGATGAACCACCGCGTCCAACAACTACATTGGAAGGCTTGGCAACTCTTAAGACTCCCTTTCGTGCAGCAGGACGCGTTACAGCAGGTAACTCATCTGGATTAAATGATGGAGCAACTGCTGCCCTTCTTGCCAGTGAAGAAAAAGCTATTGAGCTTGGTTTAACGATTAAAGCTCGCTTAGTAACTTTTGCATTTGCCGGAGTGGCACCAGAAATCATGGGCTACGGCCCAGTTCCATCTACCATCAAGGCCCTGAAGCAGGCCGGCTTAACTATTGAAGATATTGGTCTCTTTGAGATCAACGAGGCCTTTGCCGTTCAAGTCTTAGCATTTCTAGAGCATTTCGGAATTGCCGATGACGATGTACGCGTTAATCCATTTGGCGGCGCAATAGCAGTAGGTCATCCTCTGGCTTCATCGGGTGTGCGCTTAATTTTAAACTTAGCCAATAGTTTTAAGGCTCATCCAGAAGTGCGTTATGGCATCACAACAATGTGTATCGGTCTTGGAATGGGCGGCACCATTATTTGGGAGAACCCACACTTTAAAGGAGTGCAACAATAAATGACTACTGATATTAAATTGCCAGAGGGTGGACCAGAGGAAGTTGTCACGCATGCATTGGTACGCGATGTCGATCTTCGCGCATTTGGTGGCTCCGGCAGCCTTGCACTCATTACTTTAGATAATGGTCAAGACCATAACCGTCCTAATACCTTCGGGCCAACATCACTTGCACACCTTGATGCAGCGATCACTGATGCGATCTCACGCAAACCAACGGCAATCGCTATTACTGGAAAGCCCTTTATCTTTGCAGCTGGCGTGGATTTGTCGGCGCTTTCATTTATCCAAAGTCGCCAGCAATCGGTAGCGATCGGAAAACTAGGTCACGATGTCTTTCGCCGTTTAGATGAGTGCGGCCTTCCAACTTTTGCATTCATAAATGGTTTAGCACTCGGTGGCGGCTTGGAAGTCGGTCTTCATTGTAAATACCGAACTTTGGCAAGTACTGCAATTACTGCCCTGCCTGAAGTATTCCTCGGTTTAGTTCCTGGTTGGGGCGGTGCAACAATTCTGCCTAAGCTCATTGGACCAGAGCGTGCTGTTCAAGTAATTATGCTCAATGCCCTTAATAACAACACAATGATGAAGGCAAAAGATGCATTAAATCTTGGCGTTGTAGATGCCGTCTTTGAGCCAGCCGATTTTATTGAGCGCTCAATTGGATTTGCAGTCAGTGTTCTCAATGCGACTCATCCAATAGTGCGTACCGATTACAGTAATGATCCATCGTGGGAAAGCGCTTTAGCCACCGGAAAAGCTGCTGTACTTAAGAAATATGGCGGCGCACTCATTGCTTCGCCTATGAAGGCCTTAGAACTTATCGCTGCCGCTAAAACCAATACGCGTGGTGAGGGCTTCGATGCTGAAGATCAAGTGCTTGCAGATTTAACTATGAGTGATGATCTTCGAGCTTCACTGTATGCATTTAATCTGATTCAAAAGAAGCGCAAAAAAGTAGAAGGAGCCCCTAAACCTGCATTGGCGCGCAAAGTAACCAAGGTGGGAGTCGTAGGCGCAGGTCTGATGGCCTCGCAGTTAGCACTTTTGCTTCTTCGAAACCTTAAGTGTCCTGTTGTAATGACCGATATCGATCAAGAGCGCGCCGATAAAGGTGTGGCCTGGGTCAAGAATGAACTGACAAAGGCCGTTGAAAAAAAGCGCATGAGCGCCGAGGCCGCCGGGCGCTTGAGTCTATTAATCTCAGGTTCTGCCGATCAGAGTGTTTTTGCTGGGTGTGACTTTATCATTGAGGCGATCTTTGA
This sequence comes from Candidatus Planktophila sp., assembly GCA_049314595.1. Taxonomy (GTDB): domain Bacteria; phylum Actinomycetota; class Actinomycetes; order Nanopelagicales; family Nanopelagicaceae; genus Planktophila. Next base: position 19,286 of record JBMOET010000012.1, read on the forward strand.
AGAGTTATCGCTTAAGCAAGAGCTCTTCAAGAAGTTAGAGACCATCGTCTCTCCTGAGTGTGTACTTGCTACAAACACATCCTCGTTATCGGTAGAGAAGATGAGCGAGGGTTTAAAGAATCCAGAGCGCGTTGTCGGCTTCCACTTCTTTAATCCAGTTGCAGTAATGCCACTTCTTGAAGTTGCACGAACAAGTACTACCGATGATGTAACTACCGCTACTGCTATCGCAGTCGGTAAAGAGCTCAAGAAAACCATGATCATCTGTAAGGATGCACCGGGCTTTGTCGTTAATCGACTTCTTACACGCTTTATGGGTGAGATCACCGATGCTGTCGATGAAGGAACGCCGCCAGCTATCGCTGACAGTGCAATGAGTTCAATCGGCTTCCCAATGTCACCTTTCCAGCTACTTGACCTTGTAGGTCCTGGCGTTGGTCTACATGTTGCAAAGACTCTTCATAATAATCTTGGAGATCGCTATCGAATTTCTCCAACTATGCAGGCGATGGTCGATAAAGGTGTACGTAACTTTTATATCAAGGCGCAGAATGGCTCAGTCGCCGTTAACCCTGCAGCTTTAGAGTTAATCACCCAGGGAGCTTCGCCATCAACTGCCGAACAAGTTCGTGCACGCGCACTGACTGCCTTAGCCGTTGAGGCTCGGATGATGCTCGATGAAGGCGTTGTAACAAGTGCAGCTGAAATCGATCTCTGCATGCTGATGGGCGCTGGATGGCCTATGCATCTTGGTGGAATCTTGCCGTACTTAGATCGTACGGGTGTTAGCGATTCTGCTTGCGGGAAGCGTTTTCATCCTGCTGGGGTTGCATCTCTTCCTTAAAGCTACTGCTCCATCCGACTACGCTTCGCGCAATATTTTGAGCGGTAATTCCTAAATCGTTCAATATCTCACTGCGCTTAGAGTGCTCAATAAACTCAAGTGGTACTCCAATTGAGTGCAGCGGAATATCTATGCCAGCATCTCGCAGCATCTCAGAAATTGAACTTCCGATTCCTGCATGACGAATTCCATCTTCGACGACAACCAGGGTTGAATACCGCGAAACCATAGTCAATAGTGATTGCGGCAATGGTTTAACCCAGCGCAGATCAATAACAGTTACGCCAACGCCCTCACGATAAGCCTGAGACGCAGCCTCAACTGCTACTGAGGCCATCGCTCCAACGCTAATCATCAAGACGTCAGCGCTTTCACCTCGATATAAAACATCGATCCCATCGCGACGTTCAAATGCTGGAATGTCTTGCGTTACTGCGCCCTTTGGAAAACGAATCATTGAAGGTGCATCGCTAATATCTACGGCCTCATTAAGAAGCTCGCGCAAACGTGCACCATCGCGCGGTGCTGCCACATGCATAGTTGGAACGATTCCAGTGAGCGCTAAATCCCAAATTCCATGGTGGGAAGGTCCGTCATCACCAGTTACTCCTGATCGATCTAAAACAAAGGTCACGCCAGCTTTGTGCAAGGCAACGTCAAGGAGCATCTGGTCGAAGGCTCTATTAAGAAAAGTTGAATACACGGCCACTACAGGGTGCAGGCCAGTAAATGCCATACCAGCTGCACTTGTGACGGCATGCTGCTCGGCAATACCGACATCGATTGTGCGATTGGGAAAGAGTTTTTGGAACTCATCTAAGCCAGTTGGGCCAAGCATCGCTGCCGTTATCGCAACGACATCACTGCGCTTTGTTCCTACTTTGACTAACTCATCGGAAAAAACCTTTGTCCACGTTGTGCCGGCCTTAGCAAGTGGCTCCCCGGTTTCAGGATCTACTACCCCCACTGCATGAAACTTCTCTGCTTCATCTTCAACGGCAGGTTTATGACCACGGCCTTTTTCAGTAATTGCATGCACCAGAATTGGCGCACCAAACGCCTTGGCCTGCGCCAATGCTCGTTCCATGGCACCGATGTCATGTCCATCAATAGGACCCATGTATTTAAGTCCTAAATCTTCAAACATGCCTTGAGGGGCAACGATGTCTTTAATTCCTTTTTTCATGCCGTGCAATGTATCGAAAATTGGTCCGCCTACTACAGGAGTTTTATGTAAAACCTCTTTGCCCCAGTCAAGGAACTTTTCATATCCGCTTGTAACGCGCAGGGTTGATAAATAAGTTGCTACGCCACCGATAGTCGGTGAATACGAACGTTCATTGTCATTAACAACGATAATTAAATTTCTCTTCTCAGCCGGTGCAATGTTATTGAGCGCCTCCCACGACATTCCACCAGTCAGCGCACCATCGCCCACTACAACAACGACAAAACGATCATCCAAACCTTGCAATTGAAAACCTCGAGATATTCCATCTCCCCACGAAAGGGCCGTTGATGCATGTGAGTTTTCGATGACATCATCTGGGCTCTCGCTGCGGCTTGGGTATCCAGAGATACCTCCGCGCTGACGAAGTTGATCAAAGCTCTTCTGACGACCAGTCAAAATCTTGTGGACATAGGATTGATGTCCGGTATCAAATAAAACAACATCGTTAGGCGAATCAAAGATTCTATGAATAGCAATTGTTAATTCAACAACACCAAGATTCGGACCTAAATGACCGCCGGATTTAGATACTTTCTCAACTAAGAATCCTCGAATCTCCTGGCTTAATTCATTGAGTTGAGCCAGCGATAGTGGTGCCAAATCGGCAGGGGAATTAATCTGGCTCAACATGGAGCAAAGTTTATGCGAGAACTATCCCAAGAGCGAACGCAATACGTACTGCATAATGCCGCCGTGGCGATAATAATCAGCCTCTCCTGGCGTATCTATGCGTACCGTGGCCGAGAAATTCTTATCGCCAGCGCTAACGGTCAACTCTTTAGGAACTCCCCCACTATTGAGTGCAGTGATTCCCGTGATGGCAAAAACTTCAGTGCCATCTAGTCCTAACGTTGCAGCGCTTTGGCCATCTTTGAATTGAAGAGGCAACACTCCCATGCCAATCAAATTAGAGCGGTGAATTCGCTCAAAGCTCTCTGCTATCACTGCGCGTACACCAAGTAGTGCAGTGCCTTTAGCGGCCCAGTCACGAGATGATCCTGAGCCATACTCTTTACCAGCGATGATTACTAATGGAACTGCAGCGCTTTGGTAGGCCGCAGATGCATCGTAAATTGTTGTCTGCTCACCATTGTTAAGGAAGTTTCGAGTAAAGCCACCCTCAACTCCATCTAGCAACATATTCTTAAGACGAATATTTGCAAACGTTCCACGAATCATTACTTCGTGATTTCCGCGCCTAGATCCGTAAGAGTTGAAATCTTTGCGATCGATTCCATGGTCAGCTAAGTACTTTCCTGCTGGAGAATCGGCCTTAATATTTCCTGCTGGAGAAATATGATCAGTGGTTACTGAATCGCCAAGAACTGCTAATACTCGAGCACCGACTATATCGGTAACCGGCGTTGGAGACTTTGGCATGTTGTCAAAGTACGGAGGTTTACGAACGTAGGTTGATTGAGCATCCCATTCAAAGGTTTTGCCTGTAGGTGTTGCCAAAGACTTCCAACGGTGATCGCCATCAAAGACAGATTCATAATCCTTTTTAAACATCGCTGATGAGATTGATGCATCAATGACGGTTTGAATCTCTTGTGGTGATGGCCAGATATCTTTTAGGTAGACAGGGTTGCCATCGTGATCATTACCCAGTGAATCTTTTTCAAAGTCGTGATCCATTGTGCCTGCGATTGCATAAGCAACAACCAAGGGAGGTGATGCCAAGTAGTTCATCTTCACATCTGGACTAATACGGCCCTCAAAGTTGCGGTTACCCGATAGCACGGCAGTGACGGCTAAATCGCTATCGTTAATGGCCTTGCTGATATCGATTGGAAGAGGACCTGAGTTTCCGATACATGTGACACATCCATAGCCCACCAAGTGGAAGCCCAATGCCTGCATGTACTGCGTTAAGTCGGCGCGATCATAGTAATCAGTGACAACTTTGGATCCGGGTGCCAGCGTAGTTTTAACCCATGGCTTAGAGTTCAGCCCCTTCTCAACTGCCTTCTTGGCAAGTAGTGCTGCTCCGATCATTACCGATGGATTAGAAGTATTTGTACACGATGTAATCGATGCAATTACAACATCACCATTTTTCACACGTGTGCTTCCTGCGGCAACTTCACTCTTTACTGTTTTCTCAGATAAATAATTAGGCAGAATCTTCGCAAATGCATCTTTAGAATCACTTAAGGAGATTCGATCCTGCGGACGCTTGGGACCAGAGATAGATGGAACAACGGTTGATAGATCTAACTCAACAACCTGTGAGAATCGAGGTGCAACTGATGGATCGTGCCATAAACCTTGAGTCTTTGCATATTTTTCAACAAGTGCAACTTGATCATCACTGCGTCCAGTTAAACGAAGATAGCGAAGAGTTTCCTCATCTATCGGGAAGATGGCACAGGTTGAACCGTACTCAGGACTCATATTTCCGATAGTTGTGCGATTGGCCATAGGCACTGAGACAACGCCAGGGCCAAAGAACTCCACAAATTTTCCAACTACTCCAACTTTGCGCAATATTTCAGTAATCGTCAGCGCCATATCAGTTGCCGTTGTGCCAAGCGGCAACTGGCCCGTTAACTTGAAACCAACCACGCGAGGAATCAACATTGATACTGGTTGACCTAACAGAGCAGCCTCGGCCTCGATGCCACCGACTCCCCAGCCTAGAACAGCTAAACCATTGACCATCGTTGTATGCGAATCTGTTCCTACAACCGTGTCGGGATAGGCGCGAAGTACGCCTGCAACTTCGCGTGTCATGACAACGCGCGCTAAATACTCAATATTTACTTGGTGAACGATTCCAGTTCCAGGCGGAACAACTTTGAACTCATCAAATGCACTCTGTCCCCAACGCAAAAAGCGATAACGCTCTTGATTGCGTTCGTACTCGATATCTGTGTTCTTTTCGAAAGAGTCTTTAGTACCAAAAACATCGGCGATCACGGAGTGATCAATTACCAACTCAGCTGGTGCCAAGGGATTTACTTTTGAAGGATCTCCCCCAAGGTCGACAATCGCCTCACGCATAGTGGCAAGGTCAACAACACATGGAACGCCAGTGAAATCCTGCATAAGCACTCTCGCCGGGGTGAACTGAATTTCGGTATCTGGTTCAACCGAAGGATCCCAGTTAGCCAGGGCTTTTATATGCTCAGCGGTTATGTTGGCACCATCTTCAGTACGCAGTAGGTTCTCGAGAAGTACCTTTAACGAAAATGGAAGAGTCGCCGCGCCTTCGATGGCAGAGATATCGAATATCTCATAACTCTTACCCGCAACTTCAAGATTCTTTTTTGCGCTGTAAGAGTTTTTGCTCATTATGTACCTTCCACGTTAAGGATTTAAGCGTCAAGATACCTTAGCCGGAAGGTACAACGCAACACACTCGATGTGATGTGTCATCGGAAAGAGATCAAAAGCCCTTATTTTATGGAGTGAATAGCCAAGCTCTGAAAAGTAAGCAGAATCACGTGCCAGCGCGGCCGGGTCGCATGCCACGTAAACAACTGCGCGCGGTTTAATCCGTGAAATCTCCGAGAGTACGATTTTTCCAGCACCATCTCGTGGAGGATCTAAAACAATAACATCAGCACTTGTTACTCGTGGGAGCAACTGTGCAACATCCCCCGTTATCACTTTCACGTTTTTATCCTCTGCAAAGTTACGTTTTGCATCACCTGTTGCGCTCTTGGATCCTTCATAGAGTTCGATAGATCCTGTATCTCCAACGTATGGAATAAGCGCTGCGGTGAATAGCCCAACTCCTCCATAGAGATCTAATACACGATCTCCTTCTCGAATATTTGCAAAATCTAAGACTGCGCTAGTTAACACTTCTGGTGCATCTTTATGACTTTGCCAAAAAGATTCTTGACTCACTTCCAGGCTTCTGCCCGCGACATCTTCATGTAGTACGTGAGATCCCTGAGTAAGACGAGGCTTTTCAGTGCCGCGAGTAGGCGCTAAGGCAATGTTTCGTTCTCCTGTATTGGAGACTGCAATCTCAACGCGGACATTACCTTTCCAGGCCTTCTTGGCTAATTGCGATATCTGCATCTCTTCAACTGTTGTGAGGCAATCATCGATAGGAATAACTCCATGACTCCTTGCGCCGTAGAATCCAAGTTGACCCTGACTATTTGTCGTTGCTATCGCTCTTGTGCGCCAACGTAGCCCTTGGCCGACCTCCTCCACTTGTACAGATAGATCTACTTTGGCGATGCGTGCAAACTGTTCTGTAATGACATCGGCTTTGAGCAGTCGTTGTCGCGGGATTGAAATATGTTGGAAATCGCAACCACCGCAACCAAGGCGATGCGAAAAGGTGCATGGCGCCGAAACTCGATCAGGAGATGCTTGCAGAACTTCGATGACATCACCGCGATTAAAGGAGCTGCCAGCGGAGGTAATCACGACTCGACATGTTTCACCTGGAATCGCATGACGCACAAAGATGACGGCTCCATTATGGCGTGCAATGAAATGGCCCCCGTGGGCCACCTTTTCAATCTCAACCTCTAAGACATCGCCTACCGCCACGAGTGTTTTCTTCTGTGATGTCATGGAAGTAAGCCTATGGGTGTAAGTTCTTCCCTGTGCACGTAGTCATCATGGGTTGCGGTCGAGTCGGATCTTCTTTAGCTACCGAACTTGAGGCCGCTGGTCATACCGTTTCAGTCATCGACCAAGCACGAGAAGCCTTCAGGCGTCTTGGACCAGATTTTAAAGGTCGCACAGTTACTGGGGTTGGCTTTGATCGAGACACATTATTAGAGGCAGGAATTGAAGAGGCCGATGCTTTTGCTGCAGTCAGCAATGGCGATAACTCCAACATCTTGGCAGCCCGAGTAGCCCGCGAAACATATGGCGTTCAAAATGTTGTTGCTCGAATTTATGATCCAGGACGTGCTGAGATTTATCAGCGCTTAGGAATTCCAACTGTAGCTACCGTTTTGTGGGCAACCGATCAGATTCTTCGCCGACTCTTGCCTGAAGGCTCCAGATCTGAGTGGCGCGATGCCAGTGGAACTATTCAGCTGTGCGAGATGCACCCACACAATGATTGGTATGGACGTTCAATACTATTGATAGATCAACTTACCAGCGCACGGGTTGCATTTATTACACGCTTAGGAGTCGGAATGATTCCAGATGAACACACCGTTTTACAACAAGGCGATTTAATTCATGTAATGGTCGCCGATGAAGATATCTCACTCGTGGAATCGACACTTGCACAATCACCGGAAGGCGATCACCCATGAGAATAGCTATCGCAGGTGCAGGAAATGTTGGACGCGCCATCGCCCGTGAGCTCCTTGATAATGGCCACCAAGTTCTTCTTATAGATAAAGATCCGAAGGCTTTAAAATTAGAAAGCGTTCCAGATGCCGAATGGCTGATGGCCGATGCATGTGAAATCACATCCCTAGATAATGCGCATTTGAATAACTGCCAGGTATTAGTAGCAGCAACCGGGGATGACAAGGCAAATTTAGTGACATCTCTTCTTGGCAAAACCGAATACGGCGTTCCACGTGTTGTCGCGCGGATTAATCATCCAAAGAACGAATGGCTTTTTGACTCCTCATGGGGCGTAGATGTTGCAGTATCAACTCCCCGAATAATCTCTGCCCTCGTTGAAGAGGCAGTGAGCGTTGGCGACGTTGTTCGCTTATTCTCATTTAAAAAGGGTCAAGCAAACTTAGTTGAACTTACATTGCCTGATGGCTCTGACTGCATTGGAAAGACTGTAGAAGAAATACCTTTGCCAGAAGATACAGCCCTTGCTGCAATTGTTCGCGATGGGCGAGTTATTACAGCCAAGGCACATGAGGTATTTGCTGCAGGAGATGAACTACTTTTCGTAGCATCAGCTGCTGCCGAAGTTCAGATTAAAGCCTGCTTTATCGTTTAATCCTCAGATCTATGTACGGGCGGCGCTGTCTTTATTACAAGCCATGATAAATAGGCTGCGGCAAAAAATAATGGATACCCCATCGCTAAGTTAACGCTCCCTAGAAGATTGACGTTTCCACTTCTGTAAATTGGATACTGCACTGCAATACGAGCAAAGAACATTGCAACCCAAATCCAGCTGGCCTTGATATAGACAGCTTTACGTGCAGGATCAAGTCGCCACAAGAAGTTCTCACCTAACAGCGGACCTAATACAACTCCCAGCAATGGCCACCCGACTAAATTGCCGATTAAATATGCGCTGCCATAGGCAAGATTTGTCAGCAGCTTAGGAATATAGAAATCAGATGCATTACCGCTCTTATTAGCAAAATAGGCACATATCAAGACTCCTAAGAGACCAGAAACTGCGTGCTGAATTGTGTCTCTACGCGCCAGTCGCACAATTGCCAATAAGGCAGAGAGAATAACAGCTGACGTCAGAGCGTTCTTTAAATCTTTATTAAGATTGAAAACAATTAAAAAAACGACTGCAGGCAAGCCCGAATCGATCAGACCCTTCTTGCCACCTAAAGCATTCATTACCTTGTCGCGGTCTTGATTGTGTTCGCTCATTGGCTCCCCGTCGATCCAAATCCACCATCTGCCCGGCTTGATCCGGGAAGCGATGAAACTTCTATAAAACGTGCTTGTTCTACGCTTTGAATTACCAACTGGGCGATTCGATCACCCTTAGCAAAACTGACGGCATCCGTACGATCTAAGTTAATAAGAATGCATGAAATCTCACCGCGGTATCCAGCATCGATTGTTCCAGGGGTGTTAAGCAGAGTTACCCCCTTTTTAATAGCAAGGCCAGAACGTGGATGAACAAGTGCGACGTATCCAGGTGGCAGTGCAATGCTGATTCCAGTGGGAATTAAGGCGCGCTCCCCCGGTTCAAGAGTGAAATCAATCCTTGTTGTTAGATCAGCGCCGGCATCCCCCGGCTTTGCATACGCGGGAAGATCTACTTCTGGATCAATGCGAGTAATTAAAACTTCAACTGGTTTCATATTTATGGATTAATCTCAAAGTCAGGATCAACAAATGCCAAAAGCTCTGGACTCTTTGAAATATGTTCTAAGTACTCCTTTGGTGCATTAGTGAGAAAATGATCCATTGGGACAATGACATAGAGCGCGGCAGCACGCAGTGCAATAGGTCCGTCGGGTGAGTTCAATCGTCCCTCTGCACTTCCATAGACCTTGCGATTTACTTGGCCCGTAATTCGGGCAGTGATATGCAGTGTTGAGCCAAGTGGGACAGGTTTTAGAAAATCAGTTTCAAGTCTGGCTGTAACTGCCGGCGCTCGCAGTAACCACATTAACTTTCCCAATGCTTCATCAAATGCCAGTGATAAAAGTCCGCCATGCGCTAAACCCGGTGCGCCCTGATGATCTTCGGTGACCGTGAACTGCGCAGTGATATTTACACCTTCGCCGACATAGGCAACTAAATGCAATCCTGTTGGGTGAAGTTCTCCGCAGCCAAAGCAGTGTCCGAAGTGTGAAGGAATTCTTGAACCCACTGGAGGTGCCTTTGGATGACGTTCTGGAATTGGCGCACCCTCTGGAGGCGTCGTACTAGCGATGCGACTCATAATGTAAGCCTATCCGATACCGTAACGCCTATGCGATACCGAGAAGTGATCCGTATGCCACTGTGGCTTTTGGCTCTGATTTATCTCTTCTTTTTATCCTTCGTCATGTCGGTCTGGGTCTCACTTGGTGATCGCCCAGCCCTCATCGCTTTGTGTGCAGTAACGGGGTTGCTAGTACTTCTTTTCATTAAGTCGGCCTTAGTAATTGAGGTCAATGAGGGCCAACTTAAAGTTGGCAATGCTCATATCGAGCTTAAGTATCTTGGTACTTCATTTTCATTAACTGCCGATGAGATGAAAACTATTCGAACACGCGATGCTGATCCATCGGCATATCTTGCGATTCGATTTTGGAATCCACATGGTTTAAAAGTCGAACTCAATGACATTCGAGATTCAACGCCTTACTGGCTGATAACTAGTAAGAAAAGCCAAGAGCTATCACAACTACTTAACTCAATGAAAGTTTAGTTGCACTCTTTACAAACGGCTTTAGAGCCTTCGCCTTTGGCAAGTTGAGTAATGTGGTGAACCAAGAAACAACGCGAACATGTAAACTCATCAACCTGTTTTGGAACAACACGGACAGTGAGCTCTTCGCCTGATAAATCTGCACCAGGAAGTTCAAGAGTCTCTGCGGCCTCTGCTTCATCAACATCTATTTGACCGGATTGAGCATCGACACGTTTTGCCTTTAACTCTTCTAACGACTCTTCGTGGAGTTCTTCATCAGTTTTTCTGGGGGTGTCGTAATC
>JBMOET010000013.1:0-28049 GCA_049314595.1 Candidatus Planktophila sp.
CCTTAGCAAGACGCTCTGGGTTAGTAACAAATAGATCATCGCCAACGATTTGAATGCGTGAACCTAGAGCACTTGTCATCGCTGTCCAGCCAGCCCAGTCTTCTTCATTTAAAGGATCTTCAATTGAAACGATTGGATATGCATCAACTAATGATGTGTAATACGCGATCATTTCATCTGACGTCTTTAATGCGCCTTCAAACTTGTATTTTCCATTGTCGTGAAACTCAGTAGCCGCAACGTCCATTGCAAGTGCAATGTCAGTGCCTGGCTTAAATCCTGCAGCAGTGATAGCTTCAAGAATTAGGTCTAGGGCTGCGCGGTTGCTATCAAGGTTCGGTGCAAAGCCACCTTCATCGCCAACTGATGTTGCAAGACCGCGCTTTTTTAGTACAGCCTTTAATGCATGATAAATCTCGGCGCCCCAGCGCAGTGATTCGCGGAATGTTGGTGCACCGATTGGCGCAATCATGAACTCCTGAATATCTACGTTGGTATCGGCATGTGCGCCGCCGTTGAGAATATTCATCATAGGAACCGGCAATAGATGCGCGTTAGGGCCACCTAGATAGCGAAAGAGTGAAAGGTCAGCTGATTCGGCCGAAGCTTTAGCAACGGCAAGTGATGCGCCAAGAATTGCATTAGCACCCATACGTGATTTGTTTTTAGTTCCATCGAGCTCGATCATCGCTGCATCAATGATTCGCTGATCTTGAGCATCTAAGCCAATAATCTCTGGCGCGATTTCATTATTTACAAATGCAATGGCCTTTTCAACACCTTTACCTAAGTAGCGAGCTCCGCCATCGCGAAGTTCAGCGGCCTCAAATGCGCCCGTTGACGCTCCACTTGGAACTGCTGCGCGGGCTTGCGTGCCATCTTCTAATTGAATTTCAACTTCAACCGTTGGATTTCCACGGGAGTCGAGAATTTCACGGGCTCCTAGAGCTTCGATTATTGCCATAGCGTTTCTCCTTCGTCACTTAAATCTTTGTGCCGGGTGAGACCTCAACGCTGAAATCACACAAACTTTGTTGGCCCAATCCTACCGTGCCTCGATGCCCGCGATCTGTTCGCTCAATTGCATCGCTTGCTTGCGCAGCGCGGCTTCGGCATCGATTCCATTGGCATGGGCCCATGCGATTACCGCAAGCAGAGCCTGACCAACTGCGCTCTCATCGGCAGGGGCGTCAAAACTCTGTGGAATTTCCAGCTCAACGTTATGAGTTTTAGCGCGATACAAAAGCTTTTCAATCAATGGCAGAGCTGGCTGGGCCATTGCAACGCCATCAAGGGCCGACGTGCGCCCCTTTTCGGCCCGCTTAATATCTTCCCAATTCTTTAGAACCTCATCGGAACTGCCAACCTCTAACCCATCAAATACATGCGGATGTCGGCGGATTAACTTTTCGGCGATAGTTTGAGCAACATCTTCGATCGTAAATGGATCCTGTGTATCGTCTTGAGCAATGCGGGCGTGGAAATAGACCTGCAGCAATACATCCCCGAGCTCTTCGCGCATGTCGATTCGATTTCCACTTTGAACGGCATCGACAAATTCATACGACTCTTCAAGCAAGTATTTAAGCAGTGATTCGTGCGTTTGTTCGGCATCCCATGGACAACCACCGGGCGACCGAAGCCGGTCCATAACTTCAACTAGGCGTTGAAGCTGTGAACCTTGCATCGAAATGAATTACTTGGTTGCTGGAGTAACAGCAGAGCTAGCAGGATCAGTTGCAATTACATCTGCCACTGTTGCATCCCACTTGCCATAGCGTGGATTAACAGTCACACCAATCTTGGTGGCTTTATCAACGACTAGTTTTTGAACTGCTGCACCGATATCGGCCTGTGAAATTCCACTTGCTGTAAGTGCTTGACTAATCTTGTCTGACAGTGAGATCGCTTCGATATAAGTATCTAAATTATCTGCAGCTATTCCAGCACCTACTAAAGCATTTGGCAGTGCAGTTGCTCCACCAACTTGATCAATAATGCTGGCACGTCGTGTGTCGATCTCAGCTTTCGTGACCGTAATCTTTAAATCTTTTGCAGTTGCTTGTAGCAACGCAGTTAAAACAAAGAAGCGCAGTTGACCGCGGTTAAGTGCCTCGCCAGTTTCAACTTGCATCTGTGACGTATCGACACCAACTCGTGCGGCAAGAATTGAATCAACGCTGCTCTGAACCTTGGCTTGCGTGATCTTTATATCTCCCACAGTTGCTGCAGCTCCTACTTGGGAACAGCCAGAGAGGAAAAGAGCGCTTGCTACGGCAGCTATGGCCAGAATCTTCTTCACTATGAACTCACTTTCGGTGCTTCGCTTAGTTGGTTGACTGCCTCTACGACCCAGGCCAGAAGAGAAGTATCCACTATTAATGGTGCACTCTCGGACGGATTCCATGCATTGCCCGTCTTTAATGCCACTAATACCGTGCGGGTGGCCGATTTGTAGAGTGAGCCTGGATATAGGCGAGATAAACGCATCTGCTTGGACTCAGGCAGCGTTAAGGGAGCCAAACGTAAGAATTTTCCTTGTATGACAACCTCAGTTAATTGCGCCGCCTTTGCCAAAGCGCGCAGAGATGCAACCCCTAATAAGGCTGTGGCCTCATGTGGCAGTTCGCCAAAGCGATCGAGAAGTTCAGCGCCAATGGATTCAACATCGGCAGGATTCTTAACATCGGCTAAGCGGCGATAAAGATCTAAACGCAAACGCTCACCTGGTACGTACTCTGTAGATAGGTGAGCATTAATCGGTAGCTCTACTTTGCAATCACTAATCTTTTCCTGAGTTTCAATGATGCCAGCTTTGTAATCATTAACAGCTTCACCAACCATGCGCATATATAAATCAAAGCCAACATCGGCAATGTGACCTGACTGTTCGCCGCCTAATAAGTTACCCGCACCGCGAATCTCTAAATCCTTAAGTGCAACGCGCATGCCAGAACCTAAATCTGTATTTGCTGCGATTGTCGTTAGCCGCTCGTGTGCTAATTCAGATAATGGTTGATCGGGAGGATATAGAAAATATGCATAGGCGCGTTCGCGGCCTCGACCCACTCGACCACGTAACTGGTGAAGCTGTGATAAACCAAAGCGATCTGCGCGTTCAACAATGAGCGTATTAGCATTTTGAATATCTAAACCGCTCTCAACAATTGTTGTGCTAACCAAAACATCGAAGTCGCGGTTCCAAAAACCTAAGATGACATCTTCTAATGCGCCTTCACTCATCTGACCATGCGCCACACGAATTCTGGCCTCTGGTACCAACTCTTGAATTCGCGATGCGGCTTGATCAATAGTTTCTACGCGGTTATGTAAGTAGAAAATCTGACCATCACGCAAAAGTTCACGGTGAATCGCCGCCGTAATCTGACCTTCTTCTGCTGGGCCAACATAGGTCAAGATCGGATGTCGCTCCTCGGGCGGAGTCGTAATCGTCGACATCTCGCGAATTCCCGTAACTGCCATCTCTAGGGTGCGAGGAATAGGTGTTGCCGACATCGCTAAGACATCCACGGTTGTGCGCATTTTTTTAAGCGCCTCTTTTTGTTCAACCCCAAAGCGCTGTTCTTCATCGACGATAACTAGCCCTAGATCCCTAAATACAACATCGCTCGAGAGAATTCGGTGTGTACCAATCACTACATCAACTGTGCCTTTGAGTAATCCCTCAATAACCTCCTTGCTCTCTTTAGCCGTATTAAACCTTGATAGCCCAGCCACCTTTAAAGGAAAGCCGGCATATCTTTCGGCAAAAACCTTCGTGTGCTGTTGTACTAACAACGTTGTTGGAACCAATACTGCAACCTGTTTGCCATCTTGTACCGCTTTAAAGGCGGCACGAATCGCAATCTCAGTTTTGCCGTAGCCCACATCGCCGCAAATAATTCGATCCATGGGATACGGGCGCTCCATATCCCGTTTAACATCATTAATCGTTGATAACTGATCTGGAGTTTCAATATATGAAAAAGAGTCTTCAAGTTCGCGCTGCCACGGGGTATCGGGTGAAAATGCAAAACCTGGCGAACTAGTTCGCGCTGCATATAAACGGATCAACTCTCCAGCAATTTGGCGTACCGCTTTGCGCGCGCGACTTTTTGCCTTCTGCCATTCGCCGCTACCGATGCGGTGCACTGTCGGTGCTTCTCCTCCAACATATTTACTGACCTGCTCCAAGGCATCGGTTGGCACAAAGACTCGGTCACCGGGTTGGCCTCGTTTAGCCGATGCATATTCGATCACTAAATATTCGCGCGTTACATCGGCAACCGTGCGCTGTAATAACTCTACATAGCGACCGATTCCATGTTGTTCATGAACAACAAAGTCACCAGCCCTCAACTCCAAAGGATCAATTGCCTGCTTGCGCTTTGATGGAAGCCGATCACCATCTTTAACGCTGCCTTTACTGCCGGTTAAATCTCGTTCGGTCATAAAAAAGATTTGATCACTTGCACTTTCAAAGCCATGCGCAATAACCGACGTAGTCAGATGCACACTTCCTTTAGTTGGTTTAGCGATAAGTTTTTCAACCACATGCACTGGCAGATCGGCATTTCGAAATATCCCTGCATAGCGCTCTAACATTCCGTGGCCGTGAGTAGCAAAAACAACTGTAAAGTGGGCATCAACGGCGGTACGAAGTGCATCTATTGTGCGATCGATATCCCCGCGCATGGGGTCAATTGCGCTGTAATCTAAAAACACAGTGTCCTGCGCTAAGTCACTTCCAAATGGGCTTAGCGAGCTACTAGCTAGCCCACAGCGTTCTAGCTCACTGACAAGCTCAACCCAGGACATGTAGGTTCCAGAGCCGTCATGAATAGGTGCAACTGCGCCATGTGCGGCATTAGACCACGAAGCATTGAGGAACTCTTCATTAGTTGCAAGTAAGTCGCCGGCACGTGACTTGATTCGCTCTTGATCGATAAAAACTACGTGCGTGTTTGCAGGCATGCGCGCTAGAAGAGTCTGTGTTTCATCGATCAACAATGGAATAAGCGACTCCATACCTTCAAAAATCATTCCCTCGCTAATTTTTTCTAGTAACTCTGCTGCAGCTGGAATCTCAGACTTTAAAGTTAAAGCACGGGCTTTAATGAGTGCGCTCAGTAAGAGTTCGCGGCATGGAAAGATCTCAATACTTCCAATAACGGGTTCAAATGTTCGTTGGTCGGCAACTTCAAAATAACTTAAATCTTCAATCTCATCACCAAAGAAATCAATACGAATCGGATGCGCGCTTAGCGGCAAGAAAAGATCAACGATTCCTCCACGAACAGCAAACTCCCCGCGGCGCTCTACTAAATCGGTTCGAGCATAAGCAAGCGCGCCTAGATGTCTCACAAGTTCATCAAGTGATTGCTCCTTACCAATCTCTAACTTCATTAGAGGGGCTTTCCCTAGTTCTGCAATTATTCGGTGAATCGCACCTCGCACTGGTGTAACAACAATGGGGTTAACCGAGTGCGCCGAATTTAGGGCGTATAGGGTTTGGATGCGCTTAGCTACCGTATCGCTGCGTGGACTCAATCGCTCATGTGGCAGTGTTTCCCAGGCCGGAAACTCCATAACGTTGCTGTGAAGCTCGCTTAGCTCATTCACTAAATCTTCAGCGCTTCGGCTAGAGCTTGTAATAACCAGAATTGGCGTGGCATCGGCGCGCGCTGCAATTAAGAATGGATACAGCGGTGCTGGCGCCACGATATGCGATGCCGAAGGCCCAGCAGCGTTGAGTAAACCGCGCATGCACTGCCCCCAAACGTCTATTGGCCCCAACTCCCAATGGGAGGGGGCTTACAAGAAGTGAGTCTATTTTATTTTGCCATGTACCTGCTAACTGAGAGGATTGGCCAATGACAACTCAGCCCGGCGCAGTAGCAGCAGATGATGCCGGCCTGCGTAGCGATGTTCGCCGTTTAGGTGACTTGTTGGGCCAGACCCTTGTACGCCAAGAAGGGCCAGAGCTTTTGGCCCTTGTCGAAGATGTTCGCAAGGCAGTTCGTGAAGGTGATGGCGTTGAACTTCTAGCATCACTGTCAATTGAAGATTCGGTTCAACTTGTTCGCGCATTTAGTACTTACTTTCATTTAGCTAACGTTGCCGAACAAGTTCACCGCGCACGAGTCTTAGCCGATTCACGCGCTGAAGGTGGATCATGGCTCACACGCGCCGTTGATAAAATTGAAGCGGCGTTAGTGGCACAAACTCCGGGGCACGAATTATCGCGTGATGAAATCTCTGCATGGATTAATGAAATGTCTGTCAGGCCAGTTTTTACTGCGCACCCAACTGAGGCCGCGCGCAGATCTGTGCTCAATAAAATGGGCCGTGTTGCAGATTTGTTAGATAACCCACGGGATGCATCTCAAGGAGAACGTTTAGCCGAGACGATTGATTTGTTGTGGCAGACCGATGAACTGCGCTTGGATCGCCCTGAACCGTTGGATGAGGCCATGAATGCGCTGTATTACTTAGATGACTTGTTTCACCAAACCGTGCCTGAAGTTCTCAATGACTTTGCACGTGAAATGAAGCGAATTGGTATTGAGGTTCCTGTCACTGCACGTCCGCTTTCATTTGGCAGTTGGATCGGTGGCGACCGCGACGGTAATCCAAACGTGACAGCCAAAGTAACCACTGATGCGATGGTCTTACAAGTGGGCCACGCAATACGAGTGACAATCGCTGCAATGGATGCGCTTCGACAGCTGCTCTCAGTATCTACGCGCATTGTTGGTGCGACACCTGAATTAAGCGCATCGGTGGCTAAAGATCTTGCACACATCCCTGAGTTTGAAGCGCGTTTCTTACGTTTAAATGCCGAAGAGCCTTATCGACTCAAAGCTACGGCCATCGTGCACCGCTTGGCGATGACTCGAAACCGTCACGCCGCAGATGGTCCACATGTCGAGCATCGAGATTACAAAGATACTGCCGAGCTTTTAGCTGATCTCACTTTGATGCGTGATTCACTCTTTGAACACAAGGGTGAATTGATTGCTACGGGCTTACTTGAGCGCACAATTCGCACTGTGGCCGCCTTTGGAATTACGCATGCAACCATGGATATTCGCGAGCACTCTGATGCTCATCACCACGTCTTGAATCAGCTATTAGAAATCCCTGGCTATTTAGAGAAAACTCATGATGAAAAATTTGAGATTCTCACCGCGCTTTTGCAGAGTGGAAGTACATTTGATGCAAGCGGCCTAGATGCTGCAGGTAAGAACACATTGGATACCTTTACCGCAATTTCAGATTTAATTGAGCGCTTTGGACCAGAGGCGATTGAAACTTACATAGTTTCTATGACTAAAGGCGCCGATGATTTAATTGCGGCGGTTCTGCTGGGAGCCCACGTTGGACTGGTTGATCTTGCGAATAAATCCGTGCACGTAAGCTTTGCTCCGCTTCTTGAAACCGTTGCCGAACTTCGTGCTGCAGGTGAGATTCTAGAAAAACTATTATGTAACCCCACATATCGATCGGTAGTTGCACTGCGCGGTAATGTGCAAGAAGTTATGTTGGGTTATTCAGACTCCAATAAAGATGCCGGTATCGCGACCAGTCAGTGGGAGATTCACAGAGCTCAACGTTCATTGCGCGATGTTGCAATGAAATACGGGGTCAAACTGCGTTTATTCCACGGCCGTGGTGGTTCTGTTGGGCGAGGCGGCGGACCAACCTATGAAGCACTCATTGCATTGCCATGGGGCAGTGTTGATGGTCAGATTAAGATGACTGAACAAGGCGAAGTAATTAGCGATAAGTACGCCTTGGCATCTCTTGCTCGCGAAAATGTTGAATTAACCTTAGCCGCAAGTTTGGAAGCGACAGTGTTAAATCGTGGTCCGCGCCAAAGCCCAGAAGCTTTGGCAATGTGGGGCGAGTGCATGCAGTTAGTCAGCGATAGCTCCTTTGTTCGCTATCGCCAATTAATTGATCACGAAGATCTACCTGCATATTTCTACGCCTCAACACCGGTCGAACAGCTTGGAAATCTATTTCTGGGCTCACGGCCATCGCGCCGTCCAGATGCAAAAGCGGGGCTGGATTCACTGCGTGCGATTCCATGGGTCTTTGGCTGGACTCAATCACGCCAAATTGTTCCTGGTTGGTACGGCGTAGGTTCGGGCCTTAAAGCTGCGCGCGAGGCGGGTAAATCCGAAGTCTTAGCGACGATGCTTAAAGATTGGCACTTCTTTAATACTTTTATTAGCAATGTTGAAATGACTCTAGCTAAAACAGATTTGGTTCTGGCGCGCAGATATGTCAACGCCCTTGTTCCCAAAGAGCTGCATCACTTTCTAGATGAGATACAGGCCGAATTCGATTTAACCGTTGCTGAGATTCTCTTGCTTACCAAGAAGGCTTCTCTGCTTGGAGATCAAGCGATTCTTGCTCGTACTCTGCAAGTACGAGATGCCTATTTGTCCCCGATTCATCTGCTGCAAATCAACTTATTAAAGCGCGTGCGCGATGCTGGTGAGTCTGCAGATCCTATTTTGCGCAGAGCATTGCTGTTAACTATTAATGGTGTCGCTGCAGGACTTCGAAATACTGGTTGATTTTTTAGCCATTAAATGCGGTTTGCGTGCGCTCTAAACCTTGAGTAATCAGCGATTCAACTACATCTGCGCCACGTTCTATAAACTCGGCTAAATCTTTTTGTTCAACCTTTGAAAATGCTTTGAGAACAAAGTCTGCTGGATCTTGTTGACCCATAGGTCGCCCAATCCCCAACCGAACACGGTAATAATCAGGTGTATTGAAGGCCGAGGTCATGGACTTCAATCCATTGTGGCCGTTATCCCCGCCACCTAACTTGCTACGAATTGTTGAAAACGCAATATCGAGTTCATCATGGAGAGCAATAATATTTTCTGGCTCTACCGAATAAAAATTAGCGAGCGCCTTAATGGGGCCACCTGTCTCATTCATGTAGCTCTTTGACTTTGCCACAATGATTGAATGCACAGCATCGCCAACGCCTAACTTGTAAGCGGCGATATCGGTACGCGATTTATGTGATGATAATTTGACGTTATGACGACGCACTAACTGGTCGATAACCATCTGTCCTACATTGTGACGGGTGGCAGCGTATTGATCTCCTGGATTGCCCAGGCCCACTACCAACCACGTCATAATGGTAAGCGTAAGGGGTTAAGCGTCCTTCTTCTCTGAATCAGCAGCTGCTACAGGAGCATCTGTCGCAGCGACAACTGGTGCGGCTTCTTCAGAGGCTGTTGAGCGCTCAGATAGGTGAACCACGATCATCTTTGGATCTGATTCAAGCTCTACGCCAGCAGGAAGTTTGATATCTGCTGCATACAGCGATGTACCAGCGGCAAGACCATTAATGTCGAGTTCAAAGAAGCTTGGAATTGCAGTTGCCTCAACGCGAACTTCGATTGTGTTATTAACATGCTCAAGAACGCCATCGCGGTCATGTTCTCCCACTGCGTGAACTGGAACTGCTACGACAACCTTTTCACCGCGGCGCACAAGTACTAGATCGATGTGCTCAATAATCTGCTTCAGTGGGTGGCGAACGATCGCCTTTGGAAGTGTGAGCTCAGTCTTTCCATCGATAACGATGTCGAGCAAAACGTTTGACTGCTTCAGAGCAACACCAAGTTCGCGTGATGGAAGTGTGATGTGCTGTGGCTTCTCGCCATGACCGTAGATAACAGCAGGTACTAATCCATCGCGACGTGCACGACGTGATGCGCCTTTACCAAATTCGGTACGAGTGACGCCATTGATAGTGATCTCTGCCATTTTAATTACTCCTCATAGTGGAAAACTTCGGTTAGTACACAAAGTTCCAGAGGGGAGTTAAGTCCTACACCGTCGATTACGGAAGTAATTTATACCCTCGCCGGAACAGCCCAAAGGTTAACCTGTAGGGCCGAGATAGTGCAAATTGAGCTTAGGAAAGGCCGTCAAAGAGGCTTGTAACTGAGCCATCTTCAAAGACTTCACGGATCGCACGCGCGATAAGTGGGGCAATAGAGAGCACAGTCAGACCATCGAATTTTTGATCCTCTGATATCGGCAGAGTATTTGTAATAACAACTTCTGACGCCTTTGAGGCCTTTAAGCGATCAATTGCTGGGCCAGAAAGCACTGCATGCGTTGCCGCAACAATGACATCTTTTGCACCAGCTTCAAATAATGCATCCACGGCCTTGGTAATTGTGCCCGCGGTATCGATCATGTCATCGATAACGACGCATGTTTGGCCTTGTACATCGCCGACTACGCGCCCAGTAATAGATTCATTAGGAATCCGTGGATCGCGAGTCTTGTGAATAAATGCAATTGGGCAGCCACCCAAGAGATCCGACCAACGCTCAGCTACGCGCACTCGACCAGAATCTGGTGAAACGATAGTTAAGCGAGAACGATCAACTTTGCTGCCTACATAGTTAGCCAACATTGGAAGTGCAAAAAGGTGATCAACTGGTCCATCAAAGAAGCCTTGAATCTGTGATGTGTGAAGATCTACAACCATTAAGCGATCGGCGCCAGCAGTCTTAAATAGATCGGCCATCAAACGTGCAGAGATTGGTTCACGTCCGCGGTGCTTTTTATCTTGACGGGCATAGCCATAAAAAGGTGCAACAACAGTGATTCGCTTGGCAGATGCGCGCTTGAGGGCGTCGACCATGATCAGCTGTTCCATAATCTGCTTGTTAACTGGAGCAGTGTGGCTTTGCAAAACAAATGCATCGCATCCACGAACCGACTCTTCGAAGCGAACAAAGATTTCGCCATTTGCAAAGTCATAAGCAGATGTTGGAGTTAATTGAATACCAAGCTCTGCGGCAACATCATCGGCTAATTCGGGGTATCCGCGACCGGCAAATAAACGCAATCGCTTTTCTGAGGATAACCGGATTTCGCCCATATTTAGCCCTTCATATCGCTAGATTCGGCTGCTTGCGCAGACTTTGTACCTGCGCGCTTGCGCAGGACCCAACTTAATACATTTTTCTGACGTGCTCTGCCAACACCAATCGCCCCAGCCGGAACATCCTCTGTAATCACTGAGCCCGCTGCCGTATATGCCCCATCGCCAATCGTGATGGGAGCCACCAGCATGGTGTCGCTGCCGATTCGAACATGATCGCCCACTGTGGTGTGATGCTTATCGACTCCGTCGTAGTTAACGAAAATTGTTGCCGCCCCGATATTTGTACCCTCGCCAATGGTTGCATCGCCTACATAGGACAGATGTGGCACCTTTGAGCCGTTACCGACGGTGGAGTTTTTCATCTCCACAAAGGCCCCGGCCTTAGATCCATCGCCCAATACGGTTCCATTGCGCAGATATGTAAATGGGCCAACGCTGGCGCCTTCTCCAATAACCGTGCCTGTGGCTATCGATTCAAGGACACTGGCGCTCTCTTTTACGATGCAGTCGGTCAGGGTTGTTCGGGGGCCAATGACAGCGCCAGTGGCGATCTGCGTTGAACCCAAAATCGCACTACCTGGATGAATCGTTACATCACTTGATAACACTGCCGTGGAATCGATCCATGTAGTTGTTGGATCGATAATTGTCACACCTTCACGCATCCAATTTTCATTGATGCGATCGCGAAGAAGCGCTGATGACTCAGCTAACTGAACGCGATCGTTCACACCTAAAATCTCAGTGAAGTCGTCGATAACGATTGCTGCAATTGATGCACCTTGGTCTTTAAGGATTCCGATCACATCAGTTAAATAAAGTTCACCCTGAGCATTTGAACTTCTTATCTGGGTAATCGCATCTGCAAGAGCGGCGCCATCGAATGCGTAAACTCCAGAATTAATCTCAAAGATTATTCTTTCATCGTCAGTGGCATCTTTTTCTTCAACAATACGTAAGAGTTCATCGGCATCATCGCGAATTATTCGACCATAACCAGTTGGATCTGGGTGTTCGGCAGTTAATACCGATGCTACGAATTTTCCAGATGTGTGAGTATCTAGAAACTGTGCAAGCGATTGTCCCGTCAGCATGGGCGTGTCTCCTGCAAGAACCAAGACAGTGCCTGTGGGAGTTTTTCCAGCCAGCGCTAACTGAGCCGCATGACCTGTGCCGCCACGGTGTTCTTGAAAGACAGTTACTGCTGTTGGCGCAATCTCGGCGATATGGGCTTCAACGCTCTGACGACCAGCGCCGACAACAATGCGCAAATCTTGTGGTGAAAGTTCAGAGACTGCATGCAGTACATGGCCTAATAAGGAACGACCGGCAACGCTATGCAAAACTTTTGGCTGAGTTGATTTCATTCGCGTGCCTTCACCTGCTGCCAGGATAATCACGGTTTGAACGCTCACGAGTGAATCCTATCGGTGGCCTCAGATTAGTTGCTCCGCCACCAGGTATCGATCCTGGACCCTGGGCTTCAAAGGCCCATGTGCTAGCCACTACACAATGGCGGAACCCGTATTCTCCCTTATAAAAGGTGGTGCTGATGACCACCATGGCCATTGAGAGTCACTGATTTAGGTAAGTACTTTCGCCCCACCCACTGGCCCATATGCACGAGCAACGCTGCCAACCACGCCACTGGCCGTTAATGCAACGGCTAAATCAAGGCCCGCCTCTTCATCGGCTACTAGAAATGCAACTGTCGGTCCAGAGCCAGATACCAGTGCGCCTAGAGCGCCGTATTCCTGACCAACATCTAAAACTAATCGAAGTGCTGGGCGAAGTGAACATGCCGCTGCCTGTAAATCATTAACAAGTGATGCGCCAACGGTTTTGGGGTCTGATGCTAGAAGTGCCTGCAGTAAAACTTCATTAGTTGCAGGTTCCACGATTTCAGATTCTGCGCGCAAGCGATCGCACTCTGCATATACAGCAGGAGTTGTAAGCCCAACTGTAGAAAGAGCTAATACCCAGTGATAGGTTCCACGCGAAAGTGCTGGAGTTAACTGTTCTCCATGTCCGGTACCAATTGCCGTACCGCCACTTAACATAAAGGGAACATCGCTGCCTAGCTGCGCGGCGATTTCTGACATCTCTTCGCGATTCATTCCAAGTGAAAATAAATAATCTATTGCAACAATTGTTGCAGCGGCATCGGCGCTTCCACCAGCCATACCACCGGCAACTGGAATCGATTTCTTGATATCGATGTGGACATCTATATCTAAGTCATACTCTTGTGCAATTAATGCAGCCGCCTTTACCGCCAAGTTATTACTATCGGCTGGGACGCCATGGGTATGGTCTCCGCTAATTGAAATAGAAACACCAGAATTGGGTTGAGCCAACGTAACTGTAATTTCATCAAAGATTGAGATTGCCTGAAAGACTGTTACTAGGTTATGAAAACCATCGGCCTCCCGCGGACCAACCGAGAGCTGCAAATTAACCTTTGCAGGTACGCGGACCGTTACGGTTTTAACTGGCATGAATTGACCCTATTACGTTGGTTAATAAATGTCAGGTGCAATTGAGGCGATGGCGCAAAAACTTGAAATCTCTAGAGCTTCACCACGAAGCGTTGGATCGATTCCCGCCTTGATTAAAATAGCTTCGGCCGCAGCAGATGTGCCATAAAGTGAGGAAAGTGCCGAACGCAGCATTTTTCGGCGTTGGGCAAAGGCGGCATCGATGATAGTAAAAACCTTCTTGCGCAGAACTTCATCCCCCGGTGTTGGCCGACGCGTGAAGGAGACTAATTTGGAATCAACATTAGGTGCTGGCCAAAAAACCGAACGTGAGACAGAGCCTGCACCTTTTACATCGGCCCACCACGCAGCTTTAACGCTTGGAATTCCATACTCTTTTGTACCTGGACGACCAGCAAGGCGATCTGCAACTTCAGCCTGCACCATGACGACTCCGGTGCGAAGTGTTGGAAATTTTTCAAGCAGGTGCAATAAGACTGGAACTGAAACATTGTAAGGAAGGTTTGCTACTAAGACAGTTGGCTCAGCAGGAAGGCTTGCAAGCCTCAAGGCATCGTCATGAATTACGGTCAAATTTTCGGGATGATCAAAGTTTTCGCTAACTGTTATTGGTAGCTGCCGCGCAAGACGATCATCAATTTCAACAGCAATGACCGATGCTGCGCTCTGTAGAAGCGCCAGTGTGAGCGAACCTAAACCCGGACCAATCTCTAGTGCCACATCATCGCTACCCACTTGGGCAGTGCGAACGATTTTTGTGCAGATATTTGAATCGATAACAAAGTTTTGTCCAAGTGACTTTGAGGGTTTTAGATCAAGGGCCGCTGCTAACTCACGTATTTGCTTGGCTCCAAGCAAGGTCATGGCGCAAAACTTCCAAATAAACGTTCAGCGTTATTGCTCAGTGCTACTGCTAATTCGCCGATATCGCTATTTCGTTCAACTGCCATTGCTCGAACAATCGTTGCGATCTGTGCCGGAGTATTACCTGCACCACGATGTGGCATGGGTGCCAAAAACGGCGAATCAGTTTCGACTAGTAACTGATCGATAGGCACAAGTTGCACAGCCTCACGCAGCGCTGGTGCATTCTTAAAAGTTAAGGTGCCGGCAAAGGACAGTACATATCCGCGCTCAATACACACTTTGGCCATTGCAACATCGCCTGAAAAGCAGTGAAAGATGGTCTTTTCGGGGGCTCCGACTTCTAGCAAAACCGATAAGACATCGTCATGAGAATCACGATCGTGAATCACTAAGGCTTTATTGGTCTTCTTAGCTAACTCAATGTGCCATTTGAAAGACTCTTGCTGACGTGGTCGAAGCTCCACGGGTGTTCGAAAATAATCTAAACCTGTTTCGCCAATTGCACGGACTCGTGGATGTTGCGCAAGTTCGGCAATCACGGCCCAATCAGCTTCAAGA
The DNA here is from genome assembly GCA_049314595.1 of Candidatus Planktophila sp. Classification (GTDB taxonomy): domain Bacteria; phylum Actinomycetota; class Actinomycetes; order Nanopelagicales; family Nanopelagicaceae; genus Planktophila. The sequence continues at coordinate 14,866 of JBMOET010000013.1, forward strand.
TCGGCAACTACTGGTGCCTCATTTGGATGTAAAGCAACAGCTGCCAATACGGCCGTGTTCCATTTCTCTGCCGCAGCTACGCACCATTTAGATTGTTCAGCTGAATATCCCACTTGCACGATTCGATCAACGTTAACTGACTTAGCTTCGGCTATGACATCGGCAATCTCTTGAGAATCTGGCGCGGTATCCGTAATGATCTCCATGTGCGCATGGGCATCTACAGTTGGATACGGAAGTGGTTCTGGTAATGGTGCGCGCGGGCGATCGATGTCGCGGTTATGCCGATCAGCCATTCGTCTTAGGCGTTCGTTTCTAGACGAGGAAAGAGAACTGGGGTCTTAGTAACGCGTGCACCCTGTGGCAGTTGGCCCCATGTTGGGACATCACTAATCTTTTGTGCCTTTAATTCACCTAAAGAGAATTGCACTCCAAGGCTCTCCCACAATATTTCACACGTTGCTGGCATAACTGGGTACAGCAATACTGCCAATGCGCGTAGTGATTCTGCAGTGTTGTACAAAATGCCCTCAAGTACTGCTTGATTTGCTGGATCCTTAGCAAGAATCCATGGCTCTTTCTCAGTGACATAGCCATTAACTTTCTTACAAAAATCCATGATGGCCAATATTCCGCCTTGATAATCTAGTGCGCATATTGCAGAGTCGGCTTTTTCAACAGCGGTGCGAAGCGCATCTTCGAGTCCTGCATCTGAACTCACTGCCGGTACAAGCCCAGCACAGTATTTTTCGACCATTGCGGCAGATCGTGAGGCTAAATTCCCGAAGTCATTTGCTAACTCTGATGTATATCTAGCCGACATGTCCTCCCACGAAAAAGAGCCATCGGTTCCAAATGGAATTGCGCGTAAGAAGTAATAACGAAATGCGTCGACTCCAAAGTGATCTGTTATATCTTTTGGTGCAATTCCAGTGAGCTTGCTTTTGCTCATCTTTTCGCCACCGACTAACAACCAGCCATGAGCAAAGACCTTCTTGGGAATATCTATGCCGGCAGCCATCAACATTGCCGGCCAAATTACTGCGTGAAAACGCAAAATATCTTTGCCAACTAGATGCACATCAGCTGGCCATGTAGAAGCAAACTTCCTGCCACCTTCACTATCTGGAGCATCGGTTATGCCAACTGCTGTCGCATAGTTTAAAAGTGCATCAAACCAAACATAGACAACTTGATCTCTATCCCATGGCACTGGAATTCCCCAGTCAAAGGTAGATCGAGAGATAGAAAGATCTGAGACTCCACCTTCTAGGAATGAAATAACTTCATTGCGCGCACTCTCGGGCTGACATGCATCAGGGTTTGTGCGGTAGTGGGCAAGAAGTTGATCGGTAAAAGCTGAAAGTTTAAAGAACCAGTTATTTTCATTAACGAGTTCAATTGGCTTGCCATGAGTCGGGCAGCATTTATTTCCATCGATCTCGATTAAATCGCCTGGTAATTTAAACTCTTCGCATCCAACACAGTATGGACCTTCGTATTTTCCAGCATAAATGTGGCCAGAGTCTTTTAACGACTGCAAAAACTTTTGTACTCGCTCAGTATGTCGAACTTCAGTTGTCCGGATGAAATCATCATTGGCTATATTTAAGCTGGCCCAATTGGGTTTCCACGCATCTTGAACTAAGCGATCTACCCAAGCTTGTGGCGCGGTGTTGTTTTCCTGCGCAGTACGCATAATTTTTTGGCCGTGCTCGTCGGTGCCAGTTAAGAACCAGACTGATTCGCCTTTTTGGCGGTGCCAACGGGTAAGAACATCTCCAGCAACAGTTGTATAGGCATGACCAATGTGAGGCGCATCGTTGACGTAGTAAATCGGCGTCGTTAAGTAGAAAGCTTTGCTCACGAGCTCATCTTATTCGCATCGACCACGGCGGCATAAACAAGGCGCTTTGCGATGCCAAATTCAGCGGCAACGCCGGCGATTGCGGCTTTGCGATCCATGCCGGCCCCTTCAAACTCGCGGACTCTAGCAACCATATCGTCGGCAGTTACTGCAGCTGAATCTTTATTGGCGCCAGCAACGACGAGTGTGATTTCACCAAGGACCTCATGTGTATCGGCCCAGGTTGAAAGTTCGCTTAATGCTCCTCTAATTGTTTCTTCATAGCGCTTAGTCATTTCACGGCAAATAGCACCGCGGCGTTCAGGACCAAAAACACTGACGGCATCACCGAGTGAATCGCCAAGTCGATGTGGTGCTTCGAAGAAAACCATTGTGCGCTCTTCAAAGCGAAGTTTTTCAAATGTTGCTAAACGTGCACCGCTACTGCGCGGAGGAAAACCTTCGAATGTAAAGCGATCCGTTGGAAGCCCAGATAATGCAACAGCCATTGTTACCGCGCTAGGACCTGGAATAACATGGACATCGACTCCTGCTGCAATCGCATCACGCATTAAGCGAAACCCTGGATCACTAATTGTCGGCATGCCTGCATCAGAAACAACTAATACAGTTGCACCCGCTGAAAGCTCTTGCAATAGTTCACGTGTACGTTCCTCCTCATTTCCTTCGAAGAACGACATGACTCGTGCAGTAAAAACTACGTCGATATCTGTACATAATCGGTGAAATCTGCGCGAATCTTCAGCGGCGATAATCGTGGCCTCTTCAATCGCTTTCTTAAGGCGCGCTGTGGCATCCCCAGGATTGCCAAGTGGGGTCGCCGCCAGGATCAAAGACATAGGTTCATCATCTCAGTATTTTTGGGCCTTGATGCCCATACGATTATGTACATGATCGCAGCAATGGCCCCCATAGTCATAGCGTTGCTATCCCTGTTACTTCGATTAGTTAACTTAGCTACCCCTAAGGGCTACGTCTTTGACGAGGTCTACTACGTCGATGGTGCCAAGGATTTTCTGAAATTTGGCGTTGAAGTAACTGGCAATAAGCCTGAATTCATAGTCCATCCTCCAGTTGGAAAATGGCTCATTGCAAGCGGTATCAAAATCTTTGGCGATAATGAGTTTGGGTGGCGCTTTGCCGCTGCAATTGTTGGAACGCTATTAATTCTGCTTTTTGCACGATTAGTACATGTGCTTTTTTATTCACCACTACTGACCGCAATTGGCGCAGCTTTAATGGCCATGGATGGTCTAGCGCTGGTTCATTCTCGAACCGCGCTGCTTGATCTCTTCTTAACTTTCTTTGTCCTGCTGGCAGCGTATTTGTGGCAACGCGAACGACACTGGTGGGCCGCCATATTTATTGGTCTTGCTTTGGCAACCAAGTGGAGCGCGGTGTATTTCTTAGCAATCCTTGCACTAGTTTCGCTGTATCGAATCTTCGCTTCATATTCAGGTAAGGAATTAATTAAACCGACCTTGAAGAAGTTTCTTCAGTACGGTTTTCTTCCCATCATCGTTTATATATCTACGTGGTCCGGCTGGTTTATCAGTAATCGCGGTTGGGATCGTCAATGGTCAGCCAATGCGTTGGCATCGTGGTGGCACTATCACGCAGAGATGTTGAGTTTTCATACTGGACTCACTGAAAAACATTCTTACCAAGCTAATCCTTGGTCATGGATGATCATGGGCCGGCCAACATCTTTTTTTTATGATTCACCTCAAGGTTGTGGTGCCAAAGATTGCGCGCAGGAAGTTCTTGCCATTGGTACGCCGATCTTGTGGTGGATAGGCACCGTTGCAGTACTGGTTGCATTTGGCTTCTGGTTTCGCTCTTTAGTTCTTATGAAGACCGATGGTGCATTGAATCTGATAGTTATTGGCATAAGTGCTGGCTACCTGCCGTGGTTCTTCTTTCAAAAGCGAACAGTCTTTACTTTTTACGCCATAGTTTTTGAGCCTTTTTTGCTGCTAGCTATTGTTTATTGCGCCAAGTTAATCCTTGATAGCCATTTAAAATCTGAGGTTTCACAGGCGATCGTAGCCACGGTAATTGTTGTCATCTTTCTCAATTTTATTTATTTCTTGCCGATATTTACGGGTGACGTAATTACATATGATGCGTGGTTTAAGCGAATGTGGTTAAGCTCTTGGATCTAATTATTGATTAGCTGCGCGGATTTGATTTAGCTTTTCAACAGCTTCATCGGCCAATTGTTGATCAAAGATTTCATCTCTAGATGGAGATACAGCCGCAAGAGCTAAACGTTCTAAACGCTCTTGATCCTCGCTCCAGGCACCCGGTGTTGTTAAATCGATAACGCGTTTTGGAACGATCGCCTTTGGCGCGCTCACATAGGTTGGTACCGGTACTTCTGCTGGCTGCCATGTATCTCGTACTGCCGCGCTGCCCTTGGGCAAAATGACAACACCTTTGAGCTCGCGTTGAGTTAATGGAATCCAATGTTCTTGATTGTTCTTTGGCGTGATAACTTCAACTAAATTAGTCCCAGAGACTCCTGCAGTCCGTCGGTGCAATTGCTGTATGCGACGGTGCTGAATGCTGTCAGCAACACTTTGCCGGCGAACATGAGCGATATAAATTAAGACACCGGTAGCAGGAACCAGTGCGTAAATAAACGGCATCGTATTCATAAATCCACCCACCAGAGTTGTAATTAGTGAAGTTGTAAGTAAGAGAAAAATAATTCTTCGTCGCAATAAAAGCTGAGCAATTTTTGCTTCACGATCTAAGTCAATATGTAAAACGCTAGTACCTGAATCTCCATGAAGCGAAGAGTTAGCGACAACCGTTAAGGCAACTTTGAATCGCTCAACTGATTTTCCAGAAAACTCGTTGCGGTCATGAATCCAGCGGGGTGCAAAGTAGGCGGCCCACATGCCGATGATCGCGATATAGATAAGTCCAGAAGCCATGATGCATAAAGATATTAGAAGTTGTATGGTTTTTCTGGGATTTAGGCACTACTTCAGCGTGGAATTTTCCATTACAAATGTAATGTGATCTCGCCAATCACCGTCAATATGTAAATATTTGGAACGCTCCCCCTCGTACATATATCCAGCTTTCTCAGCAACTCGTCGCGAGGCGGCATTTTCGGGGCGCAGATTAATCTCTATACGATGCAGCTCTAGAACCTCAAAGGCATATTTCGTGAGAAGCTCTACGGCCACTGTTGTATAGCCGTTATTGGCGTAGTTTTTATCGATCCAATAGCCAATATGGCCGCCTCTGAGCGCCCCATAAATAACGCCGCCAAGAGAGATTTGGCCAATCAGATTGCGCTGATGCCATAGTGCAAATGAAAATGATCGTCCATAACGAGCTTCAGAGTTAAGGGTGCGGACCATTTCATAATAAGAAGGCAGCGGATTATGACTCTCGATTGGAGGAATCGTTGCCTCCCAAGGCGATAACCAGGCTCGATTTTCGGCGCGAACCCCATTCCACTGACCACGATCTCGAAACCTTAAGGGCCGTAAGTAAATTTCATCGCCTTTGAGTACGACAGGCCATTGATTTCTCATAACCGACTAGATGTATCTGCGTTCGAGAATAACGACCGTGACCTGATCGCCTGCTTTCAGGTGCTCTTCTGTTTCACTCACTGCTATAAATGCCGTTGCATCTGAAAGCGTTGAAAACTCTTCTTGGGCCGAAAGCGGCACCACCGAATTGCCATCTTCAGATAATGCAGCTCGGATATAAGAGCGCAGTCCAGGTGCAGACTCGATATTTTTTTCTAGTGTGGCTTTAATTGATGGGCGATGAATGGTTGCCGCCCCTAACATCGTACGAATCATTGGTCGTACAAAGAGTTCAAATGAGATGTATGCCGCGATTGGATCACCCGGCAGTGTCACTACTGGGGTTTTATCCGGTCCAATAACACCGTAGTTATGCCGCCCGCTCATCTCGATAGCTAGATCAACAGTTGTAATCTCTCCCATTCGAGACAGTGCACGCGTAATGAGGTCAAAAGAATCATCCTGGCGTTCACCACTAATAATTATTAAATCTGCTCTCACTAATTGATCTTCAATAACGCTGAGAAGTTCATCTTCATCATCTGGAATCGAGTGGACGCGATATGCCACAGCGCCAACTTCGCGAACTGCCGTTGTCAGCAGCCAAGAATTTGTTTCATACTCTTCATCGCCTTGCAGTGCTATGCCGGGTTCAACTAAACCTGGGCCAGCCGATACAACCACTACTCGTGGATGAGGACGAGTTGGCAGATGATCGAGCCCTATTGAGGCGGCAAGACCAATCTGAGTCGAACGAATACGGCTGCCACTGCGCATCACAAGCCGCTCACCTGCAAAAATATCCTCCGACAGTGTTGCGCCATGTGCATCCAACAGCGGCATATCAAATGACTCTAGAGGCTTGCAGATGGCAAGAAGAGAGGTGAGGAATTCATCTACTCGCGTGTGCTCTGCCATAATCACACCATACTTGTAAGGCCTGCCTTTTTTGGGATTTAAGCCTGCAAAATACTGGAGGGACTAGATGAATCAGAACACAGTGAAGAAGGAGTTGCGCACACGTCTGCGTTATGAGAGGAGTCAAAATTTCACTCCCTCCAACTTCAATGTGATTTTGAAATCTCCTGAGATTGTAAATGCAACAACTATCGCTTCCTATGTCTCATACGGGGTCGAACCCAGCACCAGCGAAATTAATGAGAGTCTCCTCAAAGCAGGTAAAAAAATCCTTCTTCCACGTGTAAATGGCGTAGATCTTGATTGGGTGCTCTGGGATGGTGACCCAGAAAAACTTATAGTGACCAAGAATTTGGCAGAACCAATTGGCCCAGCAATTTACGATTTCAGCGAACTTGGCGCTGTTATTGTCCCGGCGCTTCACATTGACAAAGATGGCTACCGGTTGGGACAAGGTGGTGGATTTTACGATCGCGCACTTGCATATCTTCCTGGCTGGAAAATTGGCTTAGTCCATACTGGAGAGCTAACAGAGCTAACGTTGCCACGCGAAACTCATGACATGCCTCTTGATGCCGCCGCCACACCTTCGTTTGTTGTTCATTTTAAACGTTAAGAAGTTGGAAGATTGCGCGCCATTACTATCCGTTGAATTTGATTAGTGCCTTCATAAATCTGAGTTAGCTTTGCATCTCGCATCATGCGCTCAACTGGATAGTCTGAGACATAGCCATAGCCACCAAGAATTTGAACTGCATCTTGTGTAACTTTCATCGCCGTATCACTTGCAAAACATTTACTTGCTGCAGAGAAGAAGCGTAAGTCCCGTTCATTGTGTTCACTCTTAGAAGCAGCCCCGTAGGTCAGTGCTCGTGCGGCTTCAATATTCATGGCCATGTCTGCCAACATGAACTGCACGCCTTGGAAATCAAATATCTCTTTACCGAACTGCTTTCGCTCATGTGAATACTTTGCTGCAACATCTAGTGCGCCTTGAGCTAAGCCAAGTGCTTGCGCCGCAATAGTTATGCGTGTGTGATCTAACGTATTCATCGCAAGAATAAACCCTGCACCAACGTCGCTTATGCGACGATCATCGTTTAATACGACGTTATCAAAATAAACTTCACGAGTTGGCGATCCCCTAAAACCCATCTTCTTTTCAGGTGAACCAAATGAGACACCAGAGTCGGATTTTTCTACAATAAATGCCGTAATTCCCTTTGATCCAAGGGCTGGATCGGTCTGCGCCATAACGGTATAGAACTCGGATATACCGGCGTTAGAAATCCACTTCTTACTTCCATTTAATATCCAGCCATCTCCATCTCGTACCGCCTTTGTTCGAAGCGCCGATGCATCCGAACCAGCATCTGATTCTGATAGTGCATAAGAAAATCCCTTGCCTGCAACTAGCTGACTAAGCCAACGTGTTTTTTGCTCTTCGTTACCGCCAAGAATCAAAGGTAGCGAACCAAGTTTGTTGACGGCGGGAATAAGTGATGAAGCACCACATACTCGTGCGACTTCTTCAATAATGATTACAGTCGCCAAAGCGTCAGCGCCATCGCCACCATACTGTGTTGGAACATGCGCAGCTGAAAGACCAGCCTTTTGTAAGGCATTGGCGGCTTCTTGCGGATAGCGGTGCTCTTCATCTACGGCCTGAGCAAAGGGTGCAATCTCTTTTTCAGCTAAGGCGCGCACACTTTCTCGCAGATCTTTATATTCACTGGGCAAGCTAAATAAGTTTTCCATTATTTTTCATCTCTATCGCGTTGGGCTAGTTGTTGTAGGTAGTTGTTGTAATCAGCTAATTCATCTGGTCTGCCCATGGCAGCGGCTCGAGCTGTATTGCGATCGATCCGTTTAACTTCACGCGAATCATCTTTAACCCAGCTAATAAATGTAGCCACAAGCGCTAGCAGAATTGGAATTTCTCCCATTGCCCAGCCGATCGAACCACCAATTTTTTGATCAGCTAGTAAATCCACGAGCCATGGGGTCTTCATGGAGGCGAAATAACCCTTATCAATAAGAGTTGTGGAAGACATTAATGCAACTGAGAAAAATGCGTGAATACTCATTGCGGCAAAGACAACCACAATCCTTACTAAATGCGGAATACGACGAGGGTTTGGGTCGATTCCAATGATCACATGGAAGAAAAGTAAGCCCGCCAGAATAAAGTGAATATTCATGAACAAGTGACCGGCATGACTCTGCATCATGCTGCCAAAAAGATTTGTGAAGTACAGGGCAAAGAGTGACCCATCAAAGAATGCAAGTGCCACGATTGGATTTGTATAAAAAATAGCTAATTTAGAGTGCAAAGCAGCTAGAAGAGTTCCTCGTACTCCGCGCTCTTCTTTATTGCGTCCCTGTGGAAGAGTTCGCAACGCTAAAGTAATCGGTGCTCCTAAAACAATTCCAATTGGCGCAATCATTCCTAAAATCATATGGGCGACCATGTGATATGAAAAAGCAAAATGGGCATACAGACCAAGACCACCGCTAGTCGCAAAATCAATTGCTCCAATTCCACATGCAAATGCAACGGTTCTGCCAACTGGCCAGTTGTCTCCACGCCGAGTAAGTACAAGAACGCCTTTTATATATAGGGCAATCGCAGTTATGAGAAGTCCGATCATCAATGCATCCGGCTCATAACTAAAGAAGATTCGACTCCACGTTGGCGGTGGTGGTGTAGAGATACCCGTAACTGCAATTGCAGCATCAAACTTTGGAGGCGTGGGTCTGCTTGGTGCTTGGTTAGAAGATAACCATGCACCCATAGCAACAGTTGAAATCATGATGATAGCTTCAGCGAAAACTAGGTTTACGAAGCCTTTCCAGTCGATTGATTGTCGATTGGCTAAATTCTTACGGTGCATGTATCCAATGACTATCAAAATAACTGTTGCGATGCACTTGGCTATAACTACGAAGGCATATGCCGTTGTCCATGCTTGCTTAAAATCTAAGCGTGCCCATGCGTTAACAACACCACTACCAACAACTGCGATTACTGCCCATAACGCTAACTGGCTAAAGCGCGGTACGGCGATAGGGCGATCCTCTGGATCAAGCAAAGCTATCGAGATGATTCCGCCCACCCACAGCGCTAATCCGACAACGTGAATTACTAATGACCCTATGGCTAAACCATGCGACCCGCTGGAGGCTGCATGGCTCTGAAAAATCGGCGCTACTAAACCAATGATTGAAAGGATCAGGAGAAATACCGTGGCCAGAATACGTTGAATTCGAAATGCAAAAAATGCCACTGTCAGAGCTACAAGAACTTCAAAAAATAAATACTGGCCGAGCGTAACCTGTGTTATGAAGGAGCGTAAAACCGTTGCATCAACGGCGACCGAAATTGATTGCCCTAATATATTTGCAAGCGTAAAGATAATGACGCCAATGGTTCCAACCGCCCAGGTAAGCGCCGAACCCCACAGCAAGCGCTTGAGTTTGATGGATGAAGTCGAGAGCTTTCCTTCATGATCTAGGAGCAAGAAGCCCATTGAAAGTAGCGTGCCAATTGTTGCAAAGCTACCAATGAGCGACAGATACTTAAATATTGTCGAAAAGGCAATCATCGATCTCTAAAAAGCTTTCGCGCATACAGTGAAAGTCCAATGAGAATAAAGAATGCGACTATAAGAATAAAAATAATAAACACGTTAGTTCCCCAGCTACTACTTGCTGGAGTTTGTGATTGTGTTGGAGTTGGCGTTGGGTCACTGGGAGAAATCACGCTGGGTGCTGAAAAATTGAAAGTGAAAGAGCCTTCCAATGGAAGATCACCTTCAGAATATAAAAGATAACTGACTCGATAAATTCCGGTTTCAGTTAAAGCACTTAACCCAACCGTTGCACTGACTCCATCGACCATAATGGTTCCATCATCAACGCGAGTACCTGCTGGATCGGTAACTGTTAATTCATTTGCATCTGGCAACAGTGGAAGCTGCGTAGTAAGGGTTACCGAACTAGGCGCAGTTGTGAGAGTTGATCCACTGATAGGCATCGTCGTAATTAATGAGTTAGCAGTTGCACTGGCCATGCCTAGATATGAAAAAATTAGAAGAATGGCCGTGATTAGCTTTATTTTCAACGAAAACCCCTCCCTCTATAGCCCCGATTCGCTCCTATCGTCTCACCTCTTTAGACTTGGCATCTACCCCCGCGAGGGTGCAATTGGCCTCAGATTGGAGCAAGGATGCCTACATATGAATATGCATGTAATACCTGTGCCCATGAGTTTGAGGCCTTCCAATCCTTCTCGGATGATTCATTGACGCACTGCCCGAAATGTCAGGGAGAGATTCGAAAGGTGTATACCGCAGTTGGTGTGGTCTTTAAAGGTTCAGGGTTTTATAAAACAGATTCAGCAGTGAAGAAAACTACACCCACAGCGCCGGCTCCAACGACCCCTGCGCCTAAGACCGACTAATCCTCGTGATGTGGCGGTTTATCTGACTTAATTTCTTCATCACGCCGAGCTTGTTCGGCAGCTGCCTCAGGATCGATCTCGTCTGAAGTAACTGTAGGAAAGAGATCGCTCATGTGATTATTCTAGTGCTAGAAAAGGATGTACGTCGTGTTTGAGAATCTAGGTAAGTTCATTGTTCGTCGAAGCAAAGTCGTGCTGCTGGCCTTCGTGGTTATAACTCTTACGGCAGGGGCCGTTGGCTCCCTAGTATTTGGAAATCTCGATAGCGGCGGATATTCCGATAAGAATAGTGAATCGGCAAAAGCTACGCAGTACATCATCAAGAAATTCCATGTGCAAGAGCCAATAGTTACATTGGTCGTCGACTCAACAGCAGGCGTTACTGACGCACAAGTTGCCGTAAAAGCTACCGCCCTTGAAAAAGAGATTCAGGCCGTAAAGGGAGTCTCAAAAACTTACTCATATTGGTCTACCGGTGGTGCTCCCACAATGCGATCAACCGACGGTAAGGCTGGATTTATTCTGGTCTATGCCGACTTGAAGGCCGATGACTGGAGTGGTTTCGAATCTCTGGGAGAACGGATTCAATCACGCTTTGATGGTACCTACCAAGGTCTAGATGTATATGCAGGTGGTGCTGGCGTTATTACACACGCCATCAATCACAAGATTGAAAAAGATTTGCTCCTTGCAGAAACAATTGCAATTCCCCTGACATTTCTCTTGTTGCTCTTTGTCTTTGGTGCCATGGTCGCTTCTGCGATGCCGCTTTTCGTTGGAGTAAGCGCAATTTTGGGCTCGTTCCTGCTTATATATTTATTAACACAGTTTACGAGTGTGAGTGTTTTTGCCTTAAACCTTATTACCGGCCTTGGGTTAGGTCTAGGAATCGATTACGCGCTGCTGATGGTCAATCGCTTCCGTGAAGAGCTCCATCACGGAAAAAGCGTTGAAGATTCCGTAATCATCACAGTCGCTACAGCGGGTAAAACCGTCTTTTATTCTGGACTCACAGTTTTAGTCACGATGGCCTCACTCCTGTTTTTTCCACTCAACTTCTTGAAATCCTTCGGTTATGCAGGCATAGCGGTGATATCACTGGCAATTGTTGGCGCAGTGATTGCACTGCCTGCACTCCTTGCACTGCTTGGTGAAAAAGTTGATAAAGGTGTTGTACGAAAGAGTGCAATTACACCTAAAGAGGATGGTCGCTGGGCTCAGACTGCTCGAACCGTTATGCGCCGTCCGATTCCAGTTGTTATCGCCGCAGTTACTGTCTTGGCGATTATGGCGCTTCCAGTACTCAATATTGGCTTTGCCCAGATTGATTCTCGTGTTTTACCTGCAAGTGATCGTGCCGCAATTTCCTCGCACATCATTGAGTCCCGCTTTGATGGACTAGTAGGAAGCCCTATAGAAGTTGTAGTGCCAAATGGTGTTGGACAAGAAAGTGAAATCTCTGCATTTCTTAACCAAGTAAAAAATGTAGATGGCATAGTACGCGTAGGCACATTTGAAACATATGGTAAAGATATTCGAGTGCAAGTAATTTCATCCGTTGCATCTCGCACTACAGCATCAGAGAAAGTAATTCACGAGATTCGTGGATTGGATAAACCCGCTGGAACACTCATTGGTGGCTCAGCGGCCGACTTCACAGATTCACAAGATGGTATTGCCGGCAAACTTCCATTTGCGTTGGGATGGATTGCATTAACTGTCTTGATTTTGATCTTTGTATTTACTGGTTCGATCATCCTGCCGATTAAGGCGATAATCCTCAACGGCCTGTCCTTATGCGCAACATTAGGCGCAATTACATGGATATTTATCGACGGCCATTTGAAGTGGCTAGTCGGTGATTTCACAGTCACAGGGACTTTGGATACAGGCTCTGTAATCCTGGTTGCAGTTGTGGTCTTTGGGCTTTCTATGGACTACGAGCTATTTCTTCTCTCACGTATCCGTGAGGAACATTTAAGCGGTAAAACTAATATCGAATCTGTAGCAGTTGGCTTGCAACGTTCGGCACGCATTATTACCGCAGCCGCTCTTTTACTAGCCGTCGTGTTTGCAACATTTATTACCAGTGGTGTTACATCAATTAAAATGCTCGGTTTTGGTGTCGCGCTTGCAGTTCTTTTAGATGCAACTTTGGTTCGTGCATTGTTGGTGCCAGCACTTATGCGTCTATTTGGTGAGCGCAACTGGTGGGCACCGCGCTGGATGCAACGTTTTACTTTAAAACACTAAGTGTCCCCGGCGGGAGTTGAACCTGCGACCTACCGCTTAGGAGGCGGTTGCTCTATCCACTGAGCTACGGGGACTTGCTGGATATCGAGGGCAATCTTGTCATGGATTAAAGGCAGGGTTAGACTCAAGA